>NZ_DAMALV010000002.1:0-107554 GCF_032069585.1 Moraxella sp. CTOTU48268 | reverse complement strand
AGCATTTTTTTATCATTTAACAGTTGTGCGTAGATGGGTTGATGTAACGGGTCTCGTCAACAATAGGGGCTACTAGAACAGACTGATGGAGTAATCAATGAGTCGTCAACAACAATTCAAAAATCGTGAAGAAGTTATATTGGCAGTTGCCGAGCAGTTGCTATTAGAGTCTGGGGAAGGCGATATCACGCTAGATAGTTTAGCCGAGCAGCTAGACTTAGCCAAAGGTACGCTCTACAAGCATTTTACCAGCAAAGATGAATTGTTTTTACGCATCATTATCCGTCATGAGCAGCAACTACTTGCGCTGAGCGAAGTCGGCGATTGTCCTGCCGCAGGTGTGGCACGTCTTACGCTGTTTCAACTGATTAATCCGCAAAAAGCCATATTACTCAACCAAATCGAAGAACGCTTAGCCAATTCTGCTGTAGGGCTTAATAAGCTTTTTTCGCAGTTGTATGAAATTCGCCGTGAACGCATGAAGCGATTAATCAATACCACGGCTGAATATCTGCAATCGCTACACAGTACCATGAGTACCCGAGATTATCTGTCAACCATTTGGGCGATGGGTCAAGGCGGTGCAGGATTGCTGAATTCTAGTTTTTACCAACGTTATCTCGGTCGCCGCGATACTTTACGTTTTGCCTTGGTTCAGCATATTTTAGACATTCCCAAGCAATACCCTGCTGCGGTACAATCAGTCGATACGCCTACTGGAGCGAGTCAATCAAACGCTTCTACTCATACGGCAAATTCACAGACTGAGTCAAACTTGACGCCGCGCAATGTCAAATAATAAATGTCAAATAGTAGATGTCAAAGAATACTAGTTAACTATCATCACCCCCGGTTAAGCTTTATAAACTATCCCTGTTTTGTCTGAGTGCATGACGATGCGATTGCTATTTGGTCGGTCTTGTAAAACTTTTACTCCCGCACCCAGTGCGATGGGTGGGCAACAAGGTTTTACCTTAATCGAAATCATGGTGGTCATCGTCATTTTATCTATTTTTGCTGGTATGATGAGTTTATCGGTGGGGGGTAGTGAAAATCGTAGAAACACGGCATTTTATGAGCGTCTGACCAGTAATCTTGATTATGTACGCTTGTTATCAACAGAACGCATGCAGCCTTATGGGCTGGCAATCAAACTGCCGCAAAATGACGCGCCCAATCAGCTGGTGGTGGTTAAATTAGAAAACGCCTTTACCCATTCTCAAAGTACTGTTCGCAATGCCAACCCCTCAACAACCTCGCAACCTGCGCCACCACAATGGGTGATAGAAAAACAAATCCCACCGCTGGATGTGCCAGACAACCTTGAGGTCAAAATCCGCCCACTGGATAGCCCATTTAACACCACCATCGCCCAAAATACCCAACCTGCCGCCAACTGGTTAAGCGGCAGTGAAGCACCGCCTGTGGTGTGGTTTGGGACAGGCGAGGCGACACCCGTACAAATCAGCATCCAAAAAACCAATGCCGACAAACAAACCTTTGCGGTTGGCAATCCCATCATTGTCAACCAAGCTGGGGCAGTCGAGGTGGCAAAATGACTGTGGCTTCCTTAAATAGACTGGCTCCCTTAAATAGATTGGCTATCAGACAGTATCAGCAAGGATTTACGTTACTTGAAGTCATGGTGGCATTAGCGATTTTGGCGGTGGTTGCGATATCAGCCAGCCAAGCCAGTCGCAGTTATGTGCAATCCGTGGATAACATGAAAACACGAACCTTTGGCTATTATGTGGCACAAAACACGCTGGCAGAATTACGAGTACAAAAAACTTGGCTCACCGCATCCGATACTCGGCAAATCACCTCGCAAGGCCGTCAATGGCAAGTGGTTATCTCACCGCAAACCATACAAACCAGTCAAGGCTTTGTCCAACCCATTCATATTCGCGTGGCACCTATTGTCGATGGCAGTCCAAAAAAAAACGTGGTGGATATTGACGCAGTATTGGTAAAGGATATGGGGACAACGCCGTGAGCCTTTTTTTTATTCATCCCTCGGCTGCAACCGCAAAGCATAAAACATCCCAGCAAGGCTTTACCTTAATCGAATTGATGATTGCGTTGGTGATTTTTGCGATGCTGGCATTGGCGGGATGGCAGATTATGGATAGTCTGACCAAAAGTCGTGAGCGCGGCTACCAACATCAAAAATCATTATCACAGCTTGATTATGCTTATTTACAGCTGTCGCAAGATTTGGCACAAACCAGCAATTATGTGGCAGTGCCAATCCTATCAGCGACTGCCAATGATACGGCATCGGCCAATAGTGCCGCTATGACGCCAACTTTCGTATTAAATGCGTCACAAATGAGTTTTATCCGTTTTGCTGCGCCCGATCCGCGTTATCAGCCATCACCTATGCTAGCAAAAATACAATATTCGTTGGCAGGTGAAACGCTAACTAAAAAGCGTTTTTACCATTTAGATGACAACAACGAAAACCCTGCAACCAGTGTCTTATTGACAGGTATCAAGGATGCCAGTTGGCGAGCATTGACGCCTGACGCGGTGAGTGTTTTTCCAGATGAAGCCACGCTGCAAAAAGTTCAGCAAATACAAGCGCAAAAAAAGACCAATCAAACGGCCAATGCTTCAACCAACCCGATTCCTAACACGCCTGATAACACAACAGATCAAAATAGCAATTCGCAAAATAGCGTAGATTTAACGCCTTATCAACAGTTACCACGCGGCATCGAGCTTAATTTTAGTTACCAAGGCGAGCCGATTACTTGGCGATTTGCGTTACCAAACACACCGCCAAACGCGCCCAACCTATAATGCAATCAAATTTTAGCAAATACACCATGCCAACAAACTCCAATCCGTCTAAAATTTTTGCAAATGTTGCCATAGCAAACCCGACATATCGGCATGGGCAACAAGGGATGGCGTTACTGACTATTTTGTTATTGGTGGTGGCGATTACCATCGTGGCAGGCAGTATGCTTGCCAATCAAAAAGTGATGATTCGAGAATTTGAGCTGACCAAAGGTCAAGGGCAACTTAAAGAATATGCCTTAGCAGGGGAAGCTATGGCGACCAATTTGATCGCGCAAGACAGCCAAGTCAACCAAGTCGATAGTTTAGCAGACGCTTGGGCAAAACCGCTGGCAGAGCAAACCCTAAATCAAGCCAAAGTCAACATTAAAATCGACGATGATGCCAGCCGTTTTAATATTAATAACCTGTATCACGATGGCAAAGTGGATGATACGGCACTGGCTTTTTTTCAAGCGCTGTTACAAGCCAATGGCTTATCGCCCAACATTGCGATGGCGGTGCTCGATTGGCAAGACCCAGACAGTGACACCCGTGCCGATGGTGGCGCAGAAGCAGCGTATTATCAAAGTACGGGCAAAAAAATGGCGATGGGTATCGCTAATCAGCCTTTTATCTCAGTCAATGAATTGCAATATGTGCGCGGGATGGATAACGAAGGATTGCAAAAATTAGCGCCTTACCTGACCGCAGTGCCATACTATCTGCCCATGAATATCAACACAGTGAAGCCCGAACTATTAAGCATACTGGTGAATTTACCCACCGCAACCAGCGGTAACCATCCGCAAGGCTCAAACCATTCGGACAGCGATGGCTCCCCACAATCTGGGCAAGACACTAGCGCAGCTTCAAATGTGGCGGCTACCCACCAAATCGACGATATGGCAATCATCAATTGGGCGAATGCCCGAGAAAATAATCTACCGGTGCAAAACTTGAGTCAACTGTGGGCAGTGCCAAGTTTTGCCCAGATTGACGAGGGTAACAAAGCACGCATCGCCAAGCTGTTATCCACCCAAAGTCAAAGTTTTCGCGTCGTTGTCAGCGTCAAAAGTGACGACAAGCAGCTTTTTTTGCATAGCCAAATCGCTAAGATTTTACCTGAAACTCACAATGACCCAGCAGCTGCTTCTAGTGTGTCAGCGACGCCCATGCCAGCACCAGTCAATACGCAAAATGGCACGCAAAATAATACGCCGCCGCAACTCATCACTTACAACCGCCAATTTTTACCCTTTGCCCAATAACGCAGCAGCGCAATAAATTGGCTTTAAAACTCTCAGTTATTTTGTCTTTATTTTAATCAGTTATTTGTTGCTGACGTATTCTAGGGTAAAATAGGGGGTTTGCTTGGGCGTTGTTAAATGACGATGGGGCAGAAAACGGGCACAAAAGCGTTGTCAACACAACGGATACAGATGCAACCTAGATGTAACCTAGACGCATAAATTGGATGAATAAATTGGGTGAATATAGATGAATGTAATCGAGCGCTATTTTGGCATAGATGGCCGCAATACAACGATAAAAACTGAAATTCTGGCAGGTCTGACAACCTTTTTGACCATGGCTTATATTATCTTTGTCAATCCCGACATGTTGGCAAAAGCTGGGATGGATAAAGGGGCGGTATTTGTGGCGACGTGTCTAGCCTCAGCGCTGGGCTGTTTTTTGATGGGATTGATTGCGCGTTTGCCCGTGGCATTGGCACCTGGCATGGGTTTAAATGCGTTTTTTACCTTTACCGTCGTCTTGGGGATGGGTAAAAGCTGGCAAGTGGCGTTGGGGGCGGTATTTATTTCAGGCTTGCTCTTTGTGCTGATTAGTGCCTTTAAACTGCGTGAATGGATTATCAACGCGATTCCCTATACCCTTAAACAAGGTATCGTGGCAGGGATTGGGGCGTTTTTAGCATTTATTGCGCTTAAAAGCTCGGGCATCATTGTGGCGAGTCCTGCCACATTTGTGACCATGGGCAAAATCACTGATTTTGGTCCTGCGATGGCGATTTTAAGTTTTTTTCTGATTGTCGTATTTGTGCAGCGTAAAGTCCCTGCGGCAGTGATATTGTCAATTTTGATTGTGACGGTGATTAGCTTGTTGGCAGGGGAAACCCATTACTCAGGGATTGTGTCAATGCCGCCATCGATTGCACCGACGTTTATGCAGTTAGATATTGCGGGCGCGCTTGATGTAAGTATGGTTAGCGTGATTTTTGCCTTTTTATTTGTGGTGTTATTTGATACATCAGGCACATTAATCGGTGTGACCAAAAAAGCCGGGTTAATGTCTACCGACGGTCAAATCCCGAATCTAGGTAAAGCCTTGTTTGCTGATTCAACGGCGGCTGTGGCAGGCTCATTGCTAGGGACTTCATCGGTAACGAGTTATGTAGAGAGCACAGCTGGGGTGGCAGCGGGTGGACGCACCGGTTTGACCGCGATTGTAGTGGGTGTGCTATTTTTATTGGCGTTATTTTTTGCCCCATTGGCTGGGATGATTCCTGCGTATGCGACGGCAGGGGCGATTTTTTATGTCGCGGTATTGATGTTATTTACGCTGCGTGAGATTGATTGGGATGACTTGACCGAAGCATCACCTGTCGCGGTAGTGCTGCTGTTGACGCCGCTTACCTTCTCAATTGCGGATGGGATTGCGTTAGGTTTTATTACCTATACCATTGCCAAATTGGTGAGTGGACGTTATAAAGAAGTTAGCCCTGCGGTTTGGGTGTTAACGGTGATTTTATTGGCAAAATTGATTTTTTTGAGTTAATCAATCGCTGAGCAAAAAAACCATCTAGCCGAATTGGGTTAGATGGTTTTTTTATTAAATTTTGGTCCAGAGTACCGCTGTCTATGTGAACCCATGAACTGTAACGTTCAGGGTGGGTATGGCAACCACTCTTAAGGCTTCCTGAATCATCGCAGCGTAGCTGGATGCAGGCTTGCACAACAAGTGAAAAGAACGCATACCCTTATATAAATTATCAGCTCAGGTAAAACCATAAACTGGCGAATACCCCAGATGCATGTATTGTAGCAGATTACCTAGAATGATGCAAAAGCTCGCTCATTAATTCAATGATTGATTAAATTAATCACACTTGACGGTCAAAATACCATTCAAATCGTCAACACACATCACAAGGTTTTTTGTTCTCATCATCTCGCTTAGCAGTTAACAGTTAACAGGCTTAGCATTTAACAGGCTTTGCAGTTAACAGAATGACGCAAAATCTGGGTTAAAGAGATGGAGCGAGCTATGCTATAATTTTCAAAATTTTTTTAATACTAGTTTTGTATTTTCCTTATTTTAGCTTTTCTAGAGGCAACAATGAATCAAGCATCTAACTCGGTTACCCATCAATCGACGGTTAAAAAAATCCCCCATGTGTTGATGATTTTAGATGGTTTTGGACATCGCGAAGATCAGCGTGATAATGCGATTGCCGCGGCGCACACCCCAAACCTTGATTATTTGTATCAGCATTATCCCCATGGTTTGATTTCAGGGTCAGGTGAAGACGTGGGATTACCCGCAGGGCAGTTTGGTAACTCTGAAGTCGGGCATATGAATTTGGGGGCAGGTCGTATTTTGTATCAAGACTCTACCCGTATTCATAAAGAAATCCGCGAACAACAATTTTTTAGCAACCCTGCATTAACCGAAGCAGTAAAGCTTGCCAATGACCGACAAGCCAATGTGCATATCATGGGATTGTTATCGGATGGGGGAGTTCATTCGCATCAAGATCATATTGTCGCGATGGTCGAACTGGCATTGCAGCAGGGTGCAAAGCAGGTCTTTATCCATACATTTTTGGACGGTCGTGATACGCCACCTAAAAGTGCAGACAATTATGTCGCACAATTAGAACAAGCGCTTTCCACGCTTAATGAGCGATATGAAGGCACGGCTTATTTGGTCAGTCTTATTGGTCGCTACTTTGCGATGGATCGGGATAAACGTTGGGATCGGGTACAGCAAGCGTATGATTTGCTGACCCAAGCCAAAGCAGAACGGGTGGTGCAATCAGGTGCTGAAGCGATTAGCGCGGCGTATGGCGCAGGTGAAAGTGACGAGTTCGTTAAACCAACTTGGGTGGGTTATGCTAATCAAAACGCTGACTTTGGTACTATCCAAGACAATGACAGTGTGATTTTTATGAATTTTCGTGCCGATCGCGCTCGCGAAATCAGCCAAGCACTGGTTTCAGCTAATTTTGATGGCTTTACGCGTGAAAAACTGCCAACGCTGTCAAAATTTGTAATGCTAACCAAATACTCCGATGAATTACAAAACAATGGCGTGACCAGTATCGCTTTTGAACCGACATCGCTAACCAACACATTGGGCGAATATTTGCAAGCGCAAGGCAAAACCCAACTGCGCATTGCTGAAACCGAAAAATACGCGCACGTGACTTTCTTTTTTAGTGGTGGGCGCGAAGCAGAGTTTGAGGGGGAGCAGCGTATTTTGGTCAACTCGCCTTCGGTTGCTACTTATGATTTACAACCCGAAATGAGTGCGCCAGAGGTCACTGAAAAATTGACCCATGCCATCAATTCCGGTGCGTATGATGTACTGATTGTGAATTATGCCAATGGCGATATGGTAGGGCACACCGGTGTGTTCGATGCCGCTGTCAAAGCCGTCGAAACGTTGGATAACTGTGTAAAAACCATTGCCGATTGTGTGATTGCCAATCATGGGCATTTACTGATTACCGCTGACCATGGCAACGTCGAGCAAATGCAAGATTATGATAGCGGACAGGTACACACCCAGCACACCACAGAGCTAGTACCATTTATTTATGTCAACGAGCAAGCGCCTGATACCGTGCACATTCGCACGGGTGGTAAGCTATCAGATGTGGCGCCAACCTTATTAGACTTAATGCACCTTGCTAAACCTGCCGAAATGACAGGTGAAAGCTTAATCGTAGCAAATTAACAGTTAATGGGTACAACTATCCTATGGTAACGCAGCGTTTCAAACTACTATCTAACCCTACTTTCAAAAGACATATTGTAGCGCTGGCATTATGGGGGATAGGTTCATTGGGTTATGCTGCTAACCGACCGACTGTCAGTGCGCCTGTCAAATCACCTGTTACTTCTGCTGCCTCAGTTGCGGCAAAAACCGATAAAACGGCATTAAAACCTGCAATCACTCAGGCGATTGCGGGTACTAATCCTACTGCCGTGCCCGTTAGTGTAGTGAATGCACCTAATGGTGTACCAGATGCCGCTGATGACGATAATTTGACGGATGACGGCGCTGACGATGGCGGGGAAGTGGATATTACGTCAACCACGCCTATGATGACTAATCCAGCTACTCAGCCAAACCTAGACACTCAGCCAAAAGACACTCAGCCCATCGCGCCAGCCTCTGGGCAAATTCAGCAAGTGGCGTTGGGGGCAGTATCACCCGTCACGGTCGAAAAATTTGTCAAAATGATTGATATCATCCGTCAAAACTATGTGACAAATGTCGATGATGAATCGCTGTTTGCCAATGCAATGGCAGGCACTTTAGCGGCGCTCGATCCTTATTCTGAATATCTGGATGCGAACGCGTTTGAAAACTTAAGGTTATTTACCGAAGGCGATATTGGCAGTATTGGCGTGAGTGTCAGTTTTCATGCCGATGTAGATAGCTGGGTGTTTGATGATGTGCTGCCCAACTCGCCTGCTGCAAAAGCGGGTATTCAGCGCGGCAATTATTTGCATCAAATCAATGATAATAAGCTAGACAACACACGAACCTCGCAAGATGTCGATCAGCTGCTGACAGGCATTGCAGGGACAACGGCTCGGTTGTTAGTCTCGGATAAAGGTCGTCGTAAACATCTGGTGGTGGTGCAAAGAACCTTGGTACAACAACAAGCCATGAGTACCAACATCATTAATGGTGTTGCGGTGGTACAAATCCCCGTGTTTCAAAACAATACCCAGCAGCAATTTTTAATGGCACTCACCAAATTAAATCAGCCCTTTAGCGTGCTGGTACTTGATTTGCGCAATAACCCAGGTGGCGTGTTGTCAGCTGCCAATGATATCGCAAGCTTATTTATGAACGATAAAGTGGTGGTGCAGATTAAAAATCGGCAAGGCATACAAGAGGTGATGCGCACGCACGGCAAAGCCCAATTTGCGGACTTACCGCTGGTCGTAGTGCAAAATCGTTATTCCGCTTCGGCGGCTGAAGTATTAGCCAGTGCGCTACAAAATAACCAACGTGCCAAGGTATATGGCGAAACCAGCTATGGTAAAGGCTCTATCCAAAGCATTGTACCCATCAATGACAGCGAGGCGGTAAAGCTAACGGTCGCTCATTATTACTCAAGTAAAGGTGAGAAAATTGATGGCGTAGGCGTCAAACCCGATGTGACTTTGACGGGTGCAGAAACGGGTTGGCAAGATCAGGTATTAGCGGATTTGCAAACCACCAAACGAAGCAACCAATTTTTACTTAAACCTACGCCAACGCCCCAGTCTTTCTAAGCTAATCACCTAAGCAGTCACCCAATAACCTCTGATATTTACCATCGGGTGGAATTTATTTTACAATTCATCTTCCATAAAAAATTGCGGATCGACGGCATCCAAATCACGCACATCAAGTTTGGTATATTGTTTTTTGCAGAAATTTGGATCCAATCTGCACATCGCACTTTGCAATTCATCAAGGCGCGCTTCGGACTGGCGAATGTGCTCGAGCATTTTGATAAAAGTCATTGCCACGGGGTCTGGGGTATTTGGGTCAATCCCATATTGATGAAAAACACCCGCTTGCTCTAGCTTAATTTTATTGCAATCTTCCTCATTGGTAGCGGATGTGTTGATAGAGGTTTTCTCAACCGATTTTATCTGCTCAGCATCGGTTGTTTTTTCGATAATGGTTTTTTCGATATAGTCGTCAGCTGGGGTTACCCCATTATTTGCCAAGCTATCAAGCCCCATTTGCTCTGCTTTGGCTTTATCATGAATCAAACGCGCGGCACTGCCTACCATGGTCGCACCGGCAGGCACTTCTTTGACAACGACAGCATTGGAGCCGATTTTGGCATATTTACCCACGGTAAATCCGCCTAATACTTTGGCACCTGCACCGACAACCACGCCATCTTCCAGCGTGGGGTGGCGTTTTCCTTCATTTAATGATACCCCACCGAGCGTGACGCCATGATACAAGGTGACGTCATCACCGATCTCAGCAGTTTCACCAATGACCACGCCCATGCCATGGTCAATAAAGAATCGACGCCCAATTTTTGCTGCAGGGTGAATCTCAATCCCGGTCAAAAATCGATTACCAAAGGATACAAACCGTGCCAAGCCTTTGTTATTGTGTTGCCACATACTGTGAGCGACGCGGTGAATCAATAGCGCATGGACGCCAGGATAAGTCAACAGCACTTCAAGGGTGTTACGTGCCGCAGGGTCACGGTCAAACACCGCTTGGATGTCCTCTTGTAATTCTGCTTTAATGGTCTGGGTTTTTTTGGATAAATTTTGGATGACGGACAACATACTGACTACCGATTTTAAAAATTTTAAGGGATTATGATATCACGAACTCATTAAACTAAGCTATGATTGGCTATGATTGGCTATGATTGGCTATGATTGGCTATGATTGGCTATGATTGCAATACTGTTGTCGCATCACGGCGATAGTTAGGTCGATGCATCAAAGGTTTTTCAATATAGTTGTAGCCTATAACAGCAAACATAACAACGAATACCAGCACCAGCGGGTACGTCCACACATAGGCTGTTATCGATTGGCTAAAGTCATGCAAGTGTAATAAGTTAAACCAAACATACATGACCAAACCATGAGTCAGATACAAGCTATAACTTAATTCACCCAAAACCTTTAGACCTTGTTGGTATAACACCCCAAAATACGTAAAACCGTTGGCGATAAAACAAAAAAGTAAGCCACAAAGTAGCATTTGCCCATAAGAATACGCCGATGTTTTAAATAAAATAAACAGGGTGAGTAGGCATAAAGCGATTGCAAAAACCGCAGGAAATTTTGCCAGTAAGTTTTTAAAAAAATCTTGCAGCCAAACTGCAAAAAAAGCCAACAAAAATAACCAATACAGCTTGAGAGTAGTATGTGTGAAAACGTAATATAACACAGGCAAACTTATCATCAGCATCGCGATATTTTGCCACTGGCTTAGTTGTTTTGGATGCGCTAATAAAAACAGTAACGGTAAGCTAAAATAAAAACCCCACTCATAAAGCAGCGTCCAAGCCGCGCCCGCAACTAGTGGCCAAGCGTAAAAATCTTTAAGCGATTGATTGTTAAAGCTTAACCAGCGCAGCGTCCATTGTTGCCACTCAGACAGGGGTAACGGTGGATGTTGCTGGGTGAAATAGATAGCGACGATACAAATGCCCAAAAATAAATACAGCGGCACAATACGCTGCAGCCGAGAGCGATAAAGATATTGCCAATCCATCCGCGGCTGTTTGAGCTTACCAAAAAATAAATATCCGGTAATTAAAAAAAACAGCGATACCGGCACACTACCCAAGTTGGTAAAAAAATCAATATTGGGTGACTGCCAGCGCCCCGTCGTTTGAAAGAAATAATTTTTAAAAAAGTGATGAGTAAACACCGATAACGCTAAAATGCCACGGATACCATCTAATGGGGAATGGCGTTGAGTGGCATCAAACCCCACAATCATCCGTTGGGGGAGTTGATTGAGTAGCCAAGTGACAAGCGTTAAGCTCAGCACAAACACAACAGCAAGCAAAACAGTGGCAGACATAAACTTTGAGCGCTTAACGGGTTAATAATTTATCGTTTGAGTAATGTTCTATCGTTTGAGTAATTTTGCGATGGTGGCTTGGAGTAACTGATATTCTTTGATATCAAGCTGTAATCTACTAAGGAGTCGATTAATACGCTGAGGCATCACTTTAGATTGGGCAGGATTGTAGATATCTAAATTCTCCAGCAATGCCAACAGCCTATTTTCTAGCTGTAAACGCTGTTCATTTGAGATAGGCGGCTCATCCCACTGCTGGCGAAAAGTCAAATCAATGGATTTTTCAGCCGCTGTTTTTGCTGTTAATGCCAATTCGGCAGTTTCGTAAAAAACGCTGGCAATCACTTGAACCGCAGCTGCCACATTTAACACCCCATACTGCGGATTGGCAGGAATTTGAATATGGTAGTCGGCCAATTGCAGCTCTTCATTTGTTAAACCCCGATCTTCACGACCAAACACAATAGCAAGTTGCCAATTGCGATGCGCAGAGTCTGTCATTAAATCGCCAAGGTTTTGAAAATTAGTGACCATCAATTCAGCCGCTTGTCGGGGCGATAATACGGGTCTTGGAATATGGCGTTGGCGACTACTGGTAGCAATCACCCAGTGGCAATCTTGCAAGGCTTGCTCAAGGGTGTCACAAATGGTCACAGCGTCTAAAATTGCTTTGGCACCTGCGGCATGGGCATAGGCATCTTCGTCAATCGGTAGTTTGGGCGCCACCACCGTGAGCTGTGTTAGACCCATGGTGTGCATGGCGCGGGCGGCAGAGCCGATATTGGCAGGCAAGGTGGTATTCACCATCACAATGCGAATACCGGCTAAAAATGCCGCAAGGGTTGAGAAGGGTTGCGGAGAAGCGTTAGTGTCAGTCGTTACCATGGGTTATCAAATTTTAGTCAGTCGTTACGCAATAAGCGATTGTATTTGGTCATTCACTGCATGGCATTCCGCTTTGATTTCTTCAATCAGTTGTTCATGTTGGTGGATATGACCCGTGCGGCAGATTTCTTGCAGTTTATAACAAAGTTCGGTCAGCTCGGTAGCGCCAAGGTTAGAGCTAGCGCCTTTTAAGCCGTGCGCTGCATTATACCCCAAACGGTTGTCTAAGTTGGCATAAGCTGTCTCCATTTCCGATAAACGTTGTAAGCTATCTTGCATATAAGTATGCATCAAATCGACAAAATCTTCGTCAAGTAACGCTCTTAATTCTTCGAACTGGGGTAGGCTGATATGGGATGGCTGAGTCATGAGAGTTTCCTGTTGATGGGACATTAAATAAAACATCATTGATTAAATTTGATTGGCTTATTTTAGCCCATATCTCATTGAATTTTATCAAAACTTTGATGAAAGTCAGTTTAAAGGATACAAACGTTTATCACATGATGGGTTTATCGGCCAAATTCACCAAAATCAGACGCTAACTAAAATGTAAATGCAAATCTTCCTCATTGACCAAGCTTTTGAGTTTGCCAAAATTCTCTTCTGTCGGCAAAATTTGCCAATGCGTTGGCATATTAAGATGCGCAATCGCATAGTCGTTATACACACATAGGTTAATCGGTACCCCTAATTGACCCGATTGAGCCAATGCATTGGCGGGTTGACTGTCCGCAAATTGGGCATTGTCGGCCGGATGATTAAATTGATGCGATAAATAGTGAATTGTTGAGTTATTGGCGGTCGCTAACAATTGCTGTATCTGTTCAAACAGTGCCATATCATGACCTGCAATTTTGATGCTGATTTTTTTTAGCCAGCGTTTGCGCGCATCGGTTAAGGTCATTACCTCTTGTAGGCTGGCATAAAACGTGCCATCGCGTTCACGAATAGAGCCGTCGATGATCACCACGGTTTCCACTTTAAGCTTGTCTTTGACGCGGGCAAAACGCTCGGCATAACAACTCACTTCGATACGACCTGTGCCGTCATCTAAGGTAATCACTGAGCGATTACCAAAGTTTGCGACATCGAGTATCAAGCCTGCAAAAAATACGGTTTCGCCATAGCTGGTTTCGCTCAAATCGCCCAATGTCTTTGGCGTATAGCGTTTTAACTCATCGCGATAACTATCAATCGGGTGACCAGTAAGATAAAGTCCTAGCGTATCTTTTTCGCCTTTTAACCGTTCAGCATCTGTCCAAACCGGCTCACGGGGCAATGGGGGTGGCGCAGTGACCTCTTGTATATCGCTAAATAAATCAATCATCCCTAGGCTGTCATTGCTACGCTGTTGCTCGGCTGCTTGTACCGCTTTTGGCAATTCGGCAAGTAACGCGCCACGGATGTGATAAGCTTCATCCGCAGGCAAATCAGGTCGTAATTTTGGCGCAAAACTATCAAAACAGCCTGCTTTAACCAATGCTTCAAGGGTGCGTTTATTGACTTTTCGTGTGTCAACACGGCGGCAAAAATCATACAAATCGGTAAACTCACCGCCCGCGTTTCGCGCTTCCACGATAGACTCTACGGCACCTTCACCGACACCTTTAATGCCGCCTAACCCATATACAATGGTCGTCGGGTTAATCGGCACAAACGCCCAATTGGAGTGGTTAACGCTGGGGTTTTCTACTTTTAAATCAAAATTTTCGCGGCAATCATTGATAAAAAACACTACGCCATCAGTATTATTCATGTCCGAGGTGATGACTGCCGCCATAAATTCGGCAGGGTAATAGTGTTTTAAATAGGCGGTTTGATAGGCTAACACGCCGTATGCGGCTGAGTGTGATTTGTTAAACCCGTAGCCGGCAAATTTTTCCATCAAATCAAACACGCCACCTGCAAGTTTATCATCGATGCCTTGATCAATTGCCCCTTCCACAAAAATACTGCGCTGTTTTGCCATTTCTTCGGGTTTTTTCTTACCCATCGCACGGCGTAGCATATCAGCACCGCCTAGACTATAGCCTGCCATCGCTTGCGAGATTTGCATCACCTGTTCTTGATAGACAATCACCCCATAGGTATTTTCCAGTATCGGCTCAAGTCGATCATGGTCATAGATGACCTCCTCGCGGCCGTGTTTACGGTCAATATACATATCGACCATCCCGGCATCTAGTGGACCCGGGCGGTACAGCGCACACATGGCGATGACGTCTTCAATATTGGTCGGTTTAAGCTTAGCCAAATATTTTTTCATGCCGGTACTTTCAAGCTGGAACACAGCGGTGGTATGGGCATCTTGTAGCAGGGAGTAGGTGGGCTTATCGTCTAAGGGTAAAGTCTCAAGATCAAGCGGTGGCTGTTGCTCTTTAGCGCGGCGTGCATTGATATTTTTAACCGCCGCATTAATCACCGTTAGGTTGCGCAGCCCCAAAAAGTCAAATTTTACCAAGCCGACTGCTTCCACATCGTCTTTATCAAACTGACTGACGGGATGACCCTCTTCATCACAATAGATTGCGCTATAATCGGTAATTTTGGTCGGCGCGATAAGTACGCCCCCTGCATGTTTACCAACGCCCCGGGTAATCCCTTCCAGCCGTACCGCCATTTCCCAAATCTCATTGGCATCTTCATAATCCATGTTGTCAGGATTGTTAAGCAAATCTTTGAGCTGCGGTTCGGTCTCAACCGCTTCAGCCAGCGAAATACCTGGGGTTTTGGGGATAAGTTTGGAGATTTTATCAGCAAGACCATACGATTTACCTTGAACGCGTGCGACATCACGCACCACCGCTTTTGCCGCCATCGTACCAAAGGTGATGATTTGGGATACCGCTTCTCGTCCGTATTTTTGTGCCACATAATCAATGACGCGGTCGCGCCCTTCGATACAAAAATCGACGTCAAAGTCTGGCATAGATACCCGCTCAGGGTTCAAAAACCGTTCAAACAGTAGGTCATATTCCAGCGGGTCTAAGTCAGTGATATTGAGCGAATACGCCACTAATGACCCCGCGCCTGAGCCACGACCAGGACCTACCGGCACATCATTGGCTTTTGACCAGCGGATAAAGTCCATCACGATTAAGAAATAACCGGGGAAACCCATATTCAAAATCGTCGTGAGTTCAAACTCCAAACGCGCATCATACGGCTTGCGTTTTTCTACCCAGCTGTCGTCGCGCTTTTCGATGGGGTAGAGTTTTTCAAGGCGTTTTTCTAGACCTTCTTGGGCGGTGCGCCGGAAAAAGGTTTCAATGGTATCGCCTTCGGGAATGGGGAATTCGGGTAAATCGTGATGACCCATAGGAATAATGACGTTACAGCGTTTTGCCAAATCCAAGGTATTGTCAATCACCTCTGGCATGTCACTAAACAGGGCAGTCATTTCATCTTGGGTTTTTAAATACTGCTCAGAGGAATAATCACGTGGGCGATTGGGATCGGCAAGCACTTGCGAATTGGCGATACACACCCGTGCTTCGTGCGCTTCAAAATCATCTTCTGTTAAAAAACGCACGTCATTATGGGCAATGATAGGCACATCAAAGGCATTTGACATGCGAATGGCTTGCTCGATAAAACGGTCTTCGTTGGCGCGTTGGGTGCGTTTAATGGCAAAATAGACACGATCGGCAAATGTGGTTCCCCATTGTTGTAGTAGGCTATCAGCTTTTTCTGGGTGACCTGATAACATGGCTTGACCGACGTCTGATTTTTCGGTGAATAGCACAATCACCCCTTCACTGCGCTCAAAAATCCAGTCACGCTGAATAATCGGTTTGCCCATTACTTGACCATCGACAAAGCCTTTTGACACGATATTGGTCAAATTCTTGTAGCCGACTTGGTTGCTGGCAAGTAGCGTTACCGTCGTACTATCATTTTCAAGCCATACTTCAGAGCCAATAATCGGCTTGATACCGGCATCCAAGCAAGCTTTATAAAATTTGACCGTGGCATACAGGTTGGATAAATCGCTAATGGCAAGCGCCAGTTGGTTATCGGCTTTGGCAGCTTTGACCAACGCTTTGATGCGTACAATCGAGTCAGTGATAGAAAATTCGGTGTGAATACCAAAGTGTACAAATGCCATGGATTGCCTTTATTGCGGTTTATCTTTAGCCCGCTATTATACTATGAATTGCAAAACTGCGAACCTACAAAATCAGCAACAAAAGACTCAAAAAGTATCAGCGGACACTAAGCATTTACGATTTAATATGATAAAATAGCAGACCTTTACGCCTATAGCTTAACTGGATAGAGCAGTTGCCTCCTAAGCGACCGACGTGGGTTCAAGTCCCGCTGGGCGTACCAGTTTTTTGACATAAAAACCTATAAAAATAAAAAAACCCAATAAAAAATTATTGGGTGTGGTTGAAAAAAGTAAAACTTAACTTAAACGTTTGGCATTAGCGGCAACGCGGCTATAGATAGGATGCATCCCTTTTTCCAATACATGCAGCGCTTCTTGGTTGACAGCATAAAAGAAGTTTTCCAATGAAACCGGTTGACCCAAGCTTAATTTCATACAATTTGAAAACATTAATTGCCCAATATTTTGCTGCGCAACGAGCGCTTGCCAAGCCATTTGCGTCCAAGATTCAAAAAATGCGATGGGTTTTTCAGTCACCATACGTTCCATTTCTTTCATTTCTTTGGCATTATTGAGTGGGTTTTGTCTTGCCATCATATAGATGCGGCGCTGCATGACTTGTGGTACGCGAACTGAAAAATCTTCAGATTGCTGACACATTTTTTCAACTTTTTGGTTAATATGTTCGTAGGTAGCCATAGGGACTCCATTGATAACAACAGTAAAATACAGGATTGACAGTAAAGTGTAGTGCTATTATACACTGATTTAAATTAAGTTAATAATAGCAAACTCATTGGGTATACAATACTTACTTAACATTACCCAAATAATTAGATTTCATTTAATCAAACCATTGGTAATCGCTAACAATCATCTGTGTAATCAGGGTTTTAGTTAAACTCATGAGCATGAAACTGTTTTTTCAAGTTAACTATAAGCCGCATCATTGGTAATAAATTCATAAAATATTAACTGATAGCTTTATCAGTTTTTATCAAAAGGTATAAAAATGACCATTCAAAGTCTTCCTTTAGTGATTACTTCGGGCGAACCTGCAGGTATTGGCATGGATATCATATTGATGCTTGCCGACAAAAAGCAATTAAATCTGCCCAATCGCGCTGTCGTTGTGTTGGCAGATATCAACGCGCTACAAGAAAGGTATAGTGAGCTCAAACAAAAAGGCGCGGTAAAACACGGATTATTGATTCAACAGTTAGCGATGCATGAGTTACATGAGTTAAAAGATTTACCGAAAATTGCGCAACCATCAGCGCATGACACTATTTTGGTAGTGGATGTGCCGACAGCAGAACCTGTGGTAGCAGGGCAGCTAAATCCGCATAACGCGCGAATGGTCATCGCACAGCTGCAACTGGCGCATAAGCTCGCCATCAGCAAACAAGTCGCTGCAATTGTCACTGCGCCACTGCAAAAATCGGTGATTATGACTGTGTTGCCAGATTTTATGGGACATACCGAATTTTTTATGCAGCAGTCGGGGCTGGACAAAGTGGTGATGATGCTCGCCAATAGCCTGATGAAAGTGGCATTAGTCACCACCCATTTGCCTCTGCGTGCGGTCGCCGATGCGATTTCTCACGAAGAAGTGGCAAAAACCGTTGATATTGTCATCCATGATTGTCAGCAAAAATTTGGTCTTACTCACCCAAAAATATTGGTCTGTGGACTCAATCCTCATGCCGGGGAAAGCGGCTATCTAGGCAGAGAGGAAATTGACATCATCAATCCTGTATTACAGCGCTATCGCGATCAAGGTATCGATATTAGTTTGGCGATGCCAGCCGATACCTTGTTTACCCAAAAACATATCGCCACTGCCGATGCTATTATCGCCATGTATCACGATCAGGGACTGGCGCCGCTCAAATCACATGGGTTTGGCGAAACCGTGAATATCACTTTAGGGCTGCCTTATATTCGTACCTCAGTCGATCATGGCACGGCACTGGATTTGGCAGGGACAGGCAAAGCGAGTGCCGATAGCCTGTATCATGCGATTGGCTATGCCAATAATATGGCGACCGCGATTGCCCTCTAATCATTCTCACCGATAATTACGCTGACAAAAAAAGCCAATCGTCATGGATTGGCTTTTTTATTGCGATTATTTTAAATAGCTGCTTGATTATTTTAAATAACTGGCAGGATTGACTGGCGTGCCACGATAACGGATTTGGAACTCTACAGCGGGTTGATTCAAATTATTGTCCGTTCCAACGGTACCGATGGTTTGACCTGCTTGCACCGTTTGGCGCTCTTGTACAGCAAAATTTCCCAAATGCGCATAGGCACTAATATAGTCGCTGTTGTGCTGAATCAGTATTAATTTGCCATATTCTGGCAAGTCGCTACCGACATACAGCACCGTACCTGGCTGGCTGGCGACAACATTTGCCCCTGCTTGTCCGCCAAACCACATACCTAACGTACCTGTTTGCTGGTTAAACGGTCGCAATAGATTGCCAGTGGTAGGACGTAACCAACCTTGTGACAAACTGCTAGTTGGCACGATGACTTGGTTTGGCATCGGTAACGGGGTTGATGAATTATTGGCTTGTCTAGGTGGGTAATAAGTCGGGTTAGACGGGCGGGATGATTGATTGACCGTCACCGGGCGAATGGTTGTTGGGCGATAAGAAGTGGGATTACTTGCTGAGGTTAAAATCAAGCGTTGCCCTGGATAAATGGTATAGTTGCTATCGAGCCCATTGAGCGCGCCAACACGACGATAATCCAATCCATAAATAGAGGTGATTTTGCTTAAAGTATCGCCGCTTTTGACAATATAATAGTTGGGGACACCCCGTACATATACAGGGCGCTTATCCACGGTGGTGATCTTTTGTGAAGCACAAGCGGTCATCAATACCGCCGTACAGGCTATCGCACTGAGTTTTACCAGTTTGGGCGTGCAAATTGTTTTATAAGTGGCAAACATAACAGTCATTCCTAGCAAGTGATACAAAAAAAATTACAACAAGTCAGGGTATAGTAACTAACTTTTAACCACTTACAAAGTAACTGAAGTTAACAACAACGTTTCTTTGCCAAACGATAACAAATAGCAACATTTTGGACTCAAATGAAAAAATGGCGCAAAACCCCTTATTTAATCATTGCTTGCCTTCCATTCATTGCCTAGCATCCTTAACTATTTGTGCTAACTATCTAATGGGGCGATTAAATAGGCTGATTGAATAGGGCGATAGGGTGTATCCCTAAGTCATAATTGGCTTGGAAGGGCTATATTTTCTTAGTTTTAAAAATAGCCAAATGCCCATGACCAAATTAATCACCCCGACAATCGCAAATAGCATCGGCAGGCTCACGTTAACTAGCGTCAAACAAACAATCGAAA
The DNA here is from genome assembly GCF_032069585.1 of Moraxella sp. CTOTU48268. Classification (NCBI taxonomy): domain Bacteria; kingdom Pseudomonadati; phylum Pseudomonadota; class Gammaproteobacteria; order Moraxellales; family Moraxellaceae; genus Moraxella; species Moraxella sp. CTOTU48268. The sequence goes on along the minus strand of NZ_DAMALV010000002.1, from coordinate 87,559 downwards.
AAATCGCTGAACCTACCATAAATACGGCATTTAAAATATTGTTGGCACCGATAATGCGAGCACGGCTTGTTTCAGGTGAATAAGCTTGCATATAAGCGTATAAAGGTACAATATAAATACCGCCTGAGAAACCTAATAAAAACAAATCGACAAACACACGAATAGCACCCGGCGTGGCAAAAATCATACCGATACTATAGTGCGCGTTGTTGGCGAGTGGCGGCAAATGCATCGCTGAAAGCGTCAAATACAAGTCAATCGCAAAAATCGTCAATCCAGCAATCCCAAAGGGCAAGAGCTTTAAACTCACTTGGTTTTTGGTCAACGTTTTACATAACAGTGAGCCGAGCGCCGTACCGACAGAAAACAGCGTTAATAAAAATATCACCACGCTTTCATCACCTAGCAAAATAGACTTGCTAAATTCAGGTACTTGGGTCAAAAACGTGGCACCATAAAACCAAAACCAACTATTACCCAAAATGGTAAACCACATAATCGGCAAACGATATAAATTGGCGATGGTTTGCCAGCTAGTACGAAAGATATTCCAGTCGATGGTCAAATCAGGCTGTGGGACAGTCATGACGGGAATAAACCGAGAAGCCAAGTAGCCCATAATTGCCACAAAAACCGTCACCCCAGATATCCAAAACAGTGGACTGTCTAATTTCATCAATACGCCAGCCAGCATCATCCCTGTCAAAATAGCCAGTGACGTGCCCATTTGAAACAGCCCATTGGCACCCACCAACTCATCGGTGGTCATGGCTTGGGGTAAATAGGCGTATTTGATAGGACCAAAAAACGTCGAATGGGTACCCATCAAAAATAACGCAACAAATAATAGCGGATAAATCTCAAACACAAACCCAAATGCGGCAACGACCATGATGACGATTTCAAGGATTTTAATCAGCCTTGTCAGCCAAGATTTTTCATATTTATCAGCGATTTGACCCGCCAAAGCGGAAAACAAAAAAAACGGCAATACAAACAGCATCGCCGCCAGATTGTTGAGCAAACTGACACGCATCCCCAATTTTGCCGCTGCCATAAAGGTCAGCACCAGAATCAAACCTTGCTTAAATACATTGTCATTAAATGCCCCTAAAAACTGGGTGGCAAACATGGCGCTAAACCGTTTGTATTTAAAAAGCGCAAATTGGGTACTCATGAGCAATCCTAGAAATGTCTGATGATGACTATCTTAACAAATATTTTATAATGGGTTGGGAAAATGTTTGGTTAGTAAAATGTTTATGCTAAAATCGCCTAGTGCTCGCTCAAGGATTTGATTTTTATCATGAAACCAATAAATTTGCTACCCTATCGTCCGTCAACCGCATTGACCGATAACCCGTTCAGTTTTTTTCATGGCATCTGTCCACTATCGTCAAATCCTTGTCCGTCAAATCCTCGTCAAAGCCCCACCCAGTCTAGCGTATTTCGCTTGACCCCCATACGGTTGGCAATTACCTTGGTTAGTGTGAGTATGGTGCCTGCTTGGGGGGCACAAACGCCAATAATGTCAGCTACTGTTAATAGTTCAGCTAATACTTCAGCTAATAGCTCAGTTAATACTTTAGCTAACAGCTCAGCAACGAATAGCACGCTAACCACTAGCAGCGCAGCGCAGACCACCGCCAATGACAGCAAGAGCACCACAGCAACGCAAAATGCCACGCCTGCGGCAACTGGGCAAGACAGTATCAATACCGATGCCAACACCGCTCAGCCTTATCTGTATCAACTCAATCAGCAGCGCGTTGAAGATAAAATTGGTCAACAACTCGATAATCAGACCTTAGCAGACTTTAATAATTTTAACCAACCTGTGGCGACGTTGAAACAAAATCAACCTAGTGTCGGCTACAGTAAAGCATTAGATCAAGCCACACCGCAGTCGGTTGCCAATCAAATCAACAATAGCAAGCCTGCACCCATGGCAACCATGAACACTCAGGCGCAAGCCCAAGCGCAAGTCACTGAGCAGCTAACCACCGAAAAACAGAATGTCGACGCGATTAATCAAAAGGTGAGCGAGCAAACCAATTTATCTAATCAAAATATCGCTAACCAAAATATTGCTAATCAGAATCTGACTAGTCAAGGCGTCGCCAATGATGTCAGCAATATCAAATCCACCGACACCATCAATCCCAATGATTACTTGCCCGCCTATCAACAGCAAACAACGGCATTGACCACCCCACAAGCCAACTCAACCGTGACCGCAGAGCCGCAAGGCATTGTGGCGCGCTTGAAGAACAAAATCATTGGTCGCGGCGAAGGGCTAAACTATATTGATATCAGCTTTGCCAATGCAGATGCCAAACTTGAGCCTGCGCGCAATATCAAAGCGGCGTTGGAAAAAGTGACCGTCGAATCGGTGTCGGATTTTAATGCCAGTGTGAACAAATTACGCCAAATTGCCAAAGATGCGGCAGAGGCGGTGGGTTTTTATGACACTAAAATTGCTTTTAAGCATTTAGGCAAAGACAATATCCAAGTCAGCTTAGAGGTCGGTAAACCCGTCATCGTGCAAAATCGCATCATTGATATCCGTGGTGAAGGCGGGGAAGGCGATAACGCGCTGCCGGTGTATCCCGTGATAGAAAAAGAAATCCCGCCCAAAGAAGGGGATGTGTTCAGTCATGGCATCTATAAAGCCACAAAGGCCACGATTGAGGGTGTCGCGCAGACCAATGGTTACTTTGATGCCAAATGGCTCAATAGTTCAGTAGATATTATTTTGCCGGACAATACCGCCGATGTTGACCTAATTTATGACACAAAAACTCGCTATCACTTTGATGATGTGAAGATATATAGCATTGATAAGCAAGGCAATTTGACCGATGACCCAGATAAACTGCCTTTAAAGCCAAAGCTGATCAAAGCCTTAATGACGTACCAAAAAGGCGATGCCTACTATCAACCCTTTGTCAGCGAATTTACCAACAACTTGACTGCTACCCGTTATTTTAATGGGGTGGATGTGGATGTCATCATGCCATCAGACGAAGCAGCAAGCGATATCGCATTTGAACAATCGGGCTCGGCGACACTCAGCAATGCCAACAGCAGCAATACCACAGCCGATAATACCGCAGACACTTCTGATACATCCGCCAGTATTTCACCCACCAAGTCAACCGCTCAAATTCTCGCATCTCAAAGTAATTTAGCTCAAAGCAACTCCCCTCAAAGTAACTCATCTGAACTTCAATCCGCAGGTACTGTCGATAGCACGACACAAAAAACCGTCAATCAGGTGCAAGACCCCAATGACATCGCGCCCATTCAATTTGAAGTCGATGATTCGACCGAACAACGTCTCAATGCCATTAGCCGAAAAGCCAAAAATTTATTAGCCGCACCCGAAGATATGGAGTTATCACCCGAGGCTGAAAATAAAAGTAAAAATCCGCTGGTAGTCATTGCCAATGCGGTCAGTAAAACGGCAAAAAAACTGGATAAGGACAAAGACTTACCCATTAAACCACGAGAAGACCAAGTCATACCAAAGCTCACGCCACAACAAGTGTATGAAAGTAAGCAAATCCCAACCTATGTGGTACTCAATGCGACCAAGCCGCATGAGGCACAAGTGGGTTTGGGTTATGAAACTGACGTAGGCGTGCGCTTGACCGGTAAATACCAAAACAACTTGGTTAACCGAAGTGGTCTGCAGACTGGGGCATCAGTGGCGTTATCCAAAGTTGATCAAGCGGTTGAATTTAATGCCAGCTTGCCCTACAAGCATCCCCTTAACGATAAGCTGACAGGCACAGTCGGCTATCAGCACAAAGAAGTTGATGACCTAGTCAACACCTTTGAAGCGGACACGGTCTATGCCAGTATCGCCCGCAATATTTATCATGATAGTGGTTGGAATCGCACCTATTCACTACGCTACCGCGGCGATAAACTCACAGTCGATCCTGAAAAATATAGCACCGATAGCTTGCCTTATCCTTTTAACAACTACGCATCAGATTATACCCAACAAGCCTTGTTAGCGGGTTATGCAATCAATAAAACAGTAGCAGACAATATGCTGACGCCGACGTGGGGTTATAGCCAACGTTATTCGCTTGAAGTCGGTGCTAAAGGGGCACTGAGTGACACCAATATGGCCATTTTACGTGCGGGTGGTACGGGGATGTATACCTTTGGCAAAGATAACAAACAACAAGTGATTGGGCGGCTGGATTTGGGCTATCTATATAGCGGTGATTTTTATGATGTGCCTTATCGTTCACGCTTTTTTGCCGGCGGTGATTCTAGTATTCGCGGCTATAACACCGATAGTTTAGGACCGACCTATGGCGGCGAAAATTTTTTAGTGGGCGGTGATGCCTTAGCGGTAGGCTCGGCAGAGTATAACTATGAGTTTAGACCGAGCTTTCGGGGCGCTGTGTTTACTGATTTTGGTAATGCGTATGATACGACTGGCGAATATGATAACACAACGGCGGTCAGTATCGGTACAGGTATCCGCTGGCAATCACCGATAGGTTTGGTACGGCTCGATGTGGCAAAAGGTCTGACCGGGGATAACAACGATGTCCGTTTACACTTCTTTATCGGTTCACCGCTATAATAGTTTGGCTAAAAATCACTGCATTATTTTGTGCAAGGTTTTTAGTTAAGATTTTTGGATAAAACTTTGCTAGTATGTAAGGTTTATCCAATATACCGCCGATATACATATACAGCGCATAGAACCTGTGTTTTTGTAGTTAGCCAACGATTGATTTGCGATATTAATGAAAGACGATAATAACAACGACTCATTGCCCGAAGATGGCACCAAGCCTGACGATAAATCGTTGGTAGATAATGACCTAGACGCTAAAATAGACACTGAAAATCTAAAAACTAAAAGTCCAGACGGTGAAGATTTAGACCCTGCAAAAAAAGAGGCGGGTTGGCTTCGGCACTGGTATCGACAGGGTCTTGTCACCAAAATCGTGATGGTGTTAGCCGTTATTTTGATTGCAATTTTATTAGGGGCTTATTATGCCGTCGGCACCCCGTGGGGTACACGGTTACTTATCAATGCCATCGTTCAAGAAACAGGTATCAGCCTAAAATATGGCAAAGGCAATCTTCGCGATGGCATTTGGGTTTACGATCTTAAAATTCCTGATAAACCGCCAAAAAATTATGTTGAAGTCACCGTTGATAAAGCCTATGTCAAAATTGGCTGGCGCGCCCTCATCCATAAACAAGTGCATTTGCGTGAAGCCAACATCAATCGCATGGTCATCACCTACAAAAAACCACCTTCTAATAAACCCTTTGATTACCCACGCATTGCGCTGCCTGTTAACTTAACCTTAGATGACGTAAAAGCGAATTTAGTGCGCTATCAGCAAGTGACCCGCGACCCCATAGATTTTAAACAAGCGCATATCCAAGATTTTACTTGGTATGATACCCAAATCACGGTTGGCGAAGGCAAATTGGCGTATAACAATTTATTAAGCGTTGATAAAGTTAAAGGCAAAATTGACCTGCAGCATGATTATCCGCTGGATGTGACAGGACTGGTTATTGTCAATTCATTGTCAAAAGTGTATGTCGATGCGCTTGATACCCATGCCACAGGCAGTTTGAAATTTTTGACCGCGGATATAAAGAGTAAATACAATAAATCGGATGTTACTGGGCATGTAACAGCGCAGCCGATGGATAAAAATGCGCCATTTAACGCCAAACTTGAGTGGAAAGATGTGTTATTGCCCTATGCCACCAGTCAAAACATCCATCTAAAAAATGGACTAGCGACCGCAACAGGCGTGACCAATAATATCCAGCTGCGTATCAATGCCGATTTGACTGCCAAAGATATCCCTGATGGGCATTATCAAGGTCGCGGCGTGATTGCCAATCAAAAACTCAGTATCGAATACCTCACGGCTAAGGTCGCGCAAGGCACATTGACCAGTCAAGGCACGATTGATTGGCATGACCGCACCCGTATTGCCCTGATGAATACGGGGAATGGCTTTAAGATTCGTCAGTTGTTGCCAAAAGACATCGCCCCCTATGCGCCAGAGACTTTAACAGGCAAATTAGGCATCGTCTATGATGTGGCAACCGATAAATTGCCGATGCAAGTACGGGCAAATCTGCGCCAAGATGACGGTGAAATTATCAATGCCGATATCCGACAAGCCAAAGGCAACCATAAACCTTATACTATCGATGCCAATTGGCAACAGCTGATACGTCACAATCTACCGAGTATTGGCGAGCTTAACAGTCCCAATGGCAAAGCGCACGTGATTTTTCAGCCGGCAGACGGCAAGCGACTCAGCAGTGTACAAGCCCAAGTCAATGCCAATATCCTAAAGCTCAATCAAGCCCCAAGCGGTCATTACCAAGTCAATGTCAACAAATCAGGTCAGATAGTTGACATCACTCAATTGCTGTACCAAGGCGTGGCAGGTAATTTGGCAGGCAATGGTAAGCTCAAACTAGCCAGCGGCAATCAGCCGTTAGCTTGGCAAATCAATGCCAAAACCAACCATTTAAATGCCCACAGCATTTTAAATAGCATCCCGCTGCAAGACTTAACGGGCAATGTGGTTGCCAGCGGCACCCAGCAACAGATCCGCCAAGCCAATCGAGCAGTTGTGACCCGTCATGATGTCACTATCAACCAAATTGACATGACAGGGGATTTATTGGGCGCCAACAATAGCAAAAAACACTTAGCGTTAAAAGGCGCAGGCAAAGTACGTGCCGATGTACTCGGCAATAAGTTATCTTATATCGCCGCCAAATTTGATGGTAGCCTGAATGCGCCAAACGTACCTGCAGGCTCGTTTAAATTTGATATTGCAGGCACACCACAACAGCTCAAAATTAATCAATTTAGCCATCAAGGTAAAGAAGGCTATATCAACGCCAACGGTAGCATTGATATGACCAATGGTGCCGGCTGGCATATCAATGCTGACATGAAAAATTTTGATGCCAGCTATTTTGTGCCAAGTCTGCCAAGCCAAATCACCGGGACCATCAATACCGATGGCTATTGGCGGGCAGGCGCTCAGTACATTCATATTGCCAATATGAATCTCACAGGCAGGCTAAAAAACCAACCGTTATTGGCAACGGGTCAGTTGACCGCAAAACTGAATTTGCCAAAAGACCTAACTAGTCTGCGTCAAGTCATTGAAAATAGCGCCAATAGTCAAAAATACGGGCAAATCCGCCGTCTTATTGAAAGTCTGCAAGCCAATAATCTACTGGTACAATGGGGTAGCAATCGTATCACCGCCAATGGCAACCAAAACCAACTGGTGACCAGTGTCGATATCAGTACACTCAATCAGCTAATGCCGCAGCTAAAAGGTATCGTTAAAGGCGGCATTGTTTTAACCCAAGATAACAACCAAGCCCTGCCTAACATCTATGTGGATTTAGTCGGGCGTAACATTTCACTGCCAAACTTTGTGGTACTCGATGCCAAAATCACCGGCAAATTGGTCAATCTTGCCAAATCACCCAGTCAGTTGCAATTGACTGCAACGGGTATCAATATCGCTAATCAACCGCTGCGCTCTTTGCAACTGTATTTTAACGGTACCCAAGACAATCACACCTTGGATGTCAAAGCAGATAGTACCAAAGGACAAGTACAAGCGACGCTCAAAGGTCGTATCGATCTTGCCAAAAAACAGTGGTCGGGTCTGCTCGGTAATGGACAAATTGGTACCAAATATGCCAAGCTGCAACAGTTACAACCCGCACAAATGCTATTTGGCTGGCAAAACCTGAATGTACAAATGGCGGCACACTGCTGGAAAATGGTGGGTCAGAACGGCAGTCTGTGTCTAAAAAACAACCTCATGGTCAGTAATGGGCAAGGCAATGTCGATGTTAGCGTGCAACAAATTGATAGCCAAATTTTCTCTGTGGTGATGCCGCGTGATATCGCTTGGTCAGGTAAACTCAACGGCACCGCACTCGTTCATTGGCAGAAGAACCAACGACCCACCATCAATGCCAGCTTCTTTACCGATAACGGCGTATTTGGTACTGCCGCACAAACCCCGGAAGAAAATCCAACGACCATTGCCTATGAGCGTATCAGTGTCATCGCCCGTTCAACCGCAGAAGGGCTAAAACTTCGCGCAGATATCAAAACCGCCAATGGCGCGGGCAATGGTTATTTGGATGCCACCGTCAATCCCTACATACAGTCAAAACCGATTTCAGGCACTGTTGTTTTTCAAGATATTGACTTGGCGGTATTTAAACCTTTCTTCCCATCGTTTGAACGCTTGACCGGTAACGGTCTAGTGGCAGGTAAAATCAGTGGTTCACTCATGCAGCCCAAATTTGTGGGCGATATTGAGCTACAAGATGCCGGCCTTAGCATCACAGGTGTGCCGATGCGTTTTGATAAGATTAATGTGTTATCGCACGTGGCAGGCAATCAAGCCTCTATCAATGGGTCTTTTGCCAGTGCAGGCGATGGTCAAGGTACCATTACTGGTACAGTTGACTGGACACATGAGCTGCAGGCCAAGCTGAAGTTGCAAGGTAAAGCGCTGCAAGTGAGTCAGCCACCTGAAATTACTGCCATTATTAATCCAATCTTTGATGTGATTGTCAAACCTAACCAGCGCTACGTGAATATCGTAGGCGTGGTTGATGTGCCTCGTGCCACCATTCGCCCCCCTGAAACCACAAGCAATGTGGTGAGCAAATCCCCAGATGTTAACGTGATTGATAGACGTTTGATGGGGCAGATAGATGATGTGCTAAAAGTCACCCAACCCTGGAGCATCAACGCAGATGTGGGTGTGGATCTCGGCGAGCGCGTAAGCTTCCAAGGTTTTGGCGCACGCTTACCATTGGCGGGTGCACTGCATATTACCCAGCGTGGTCAAGGCACCATGAAAGCAGAAGGGGTGGTACAAGTATCACGCCGCTCAAAAGTCGAAGTATTTGGGCAAAGCTTGACTCTAAACTTTGCGCAAGTTCGGTTCAATGGTGAAGTGATGAAACCACTGCTAAACGTAGAGGCAGTAAAAGACGTGCAAGGCGTACAAGTGGGTGTCAAAGTCAAAGGCAGTGCCAGTGCACCAAATATTACCGTGTTTAATAATGGCGGACTCAGTGAACAGCAGGCGATGAATGCGTTGGTGACGGGTAGCCTAAATAACAACTCAGGTGAAAATACCAACGAACAAGACTTTAGAAACCGCGTCAACAATACCATTGCCGCAGCAGGGTTAAGTTATGGCTTAAGCGGGACGCGCAAATTTACCAACCAAATTGGTCGGGCATTTGGGTTGCAGCGTTTAACGTTAGACGCCAATGGCTCGGGCAATGACACCTTGGTGAGTCTAACAGGGTATATCACGCCAGACTTGTTTATACGGTATGGGGTGGGCGTGTTCACCTCGCAGCCTGAGCTCAGTATGCGTTATCAATTAACAAGACGCTTGTACATTGAGGCTAAATCCGCCATCAATAACTCTGTCGATTTGATTTATAACTGGCGCTATTGACGGGTTAACAACACAAGCTAATAACAAAGACCAATAAAAAAGGCTGAGTCAATGCTCAGCCTTTTTTTATTTAACTGTCTGTTGGTTTCACTGTTTTTTAGCTTAAGTTTTGGTTAAGGACACCAATTACGGACCCCATAAAACAGCACTTGCGCCTGTTTGATACAGCGATTGAGATAATCTTGCTTACTTTGTACGTCTGTGGGGTCAAATTTGAGCCATTTATACACCCAGGAAAAATACATATTCACGCCCATATCCGCAATCAACAGGCGCACTTCTTGATTTAAATGTCCAAAGGCAGGCTGCATCGCCAAATCATCGGTCATGATTTGCGCAAACAAGCTGATTTGCTCATCGAGTGCATTTTGCACAGCTTGGTTGCCACCATAGCGCTCAGAGACAATAAAGTGCCAGTGCAATGACGCGTGCTCCACACTTTCCAAAAAGAAACGCACGCTTGAGGCAATTTGACCTTCATGCGTTCGGGTACGACCCAGCTGCAAATGATCGCGAAGACTTTGCAGCGTGTGACCGAGTTCTTCATTGACTAAGCAGGTGCCAAGCTCATCGATATCCTGAAAATGTCGATAAAAAGCCGTCGGCACTACGCCCACTTCGCGGCTAATCTGGCGAAGTGAAATCGACGAAAACGCATGCCCTGACCTCGATAACTGCAGTACCGATTGAAAAAAGGCTTGACGGGTTTGGCGTTTTTGCAAGTCACGGCTAGTCATTAGGTATCCAATCAGCGGGTTAAATAAGGAAAAATATTCTAAGCCGAAAACGCCAAATATACAATCGTTGACGATTAACGAAACGATAAGTGATGAGGTTTAAATATTCACCGACCAATTGCCCTTTAACGCTTGCGCGAGCCGATAGGCTTCATGATCATTCATGCCAGTCAACATGTCTAAAATACACAAGATATTTTGATAAACATCATCCCCTAATTGCCGACTAACATTGCTTAAATGGGCATTTAATAGATTAAGCAGGCGTAATTGCTCAAACTGAGCAATACTGTCTGTGGAATCACCCGTCAACGCGAGCGGCATAAACGCATCAAGTAGCGTATGTAAACAGCGGTTCGACATGATTTCAACCCGTACTTTGCTTGGATGTTGAAAAATACGGGTATTGGCTAGGCTTTTGGCTTCACTGATACTACTGCGTACGTTATTGGGGCAGTAGTCAAATAAGCTGCCCGTCAGCTCACCTGCCAATAAGGCGGCTTGGTTGGCAACAAAAGCATCAGTGACTTTGTCTACCAAGCGCCGCATTGCTCGCCCTCTTAATGCGGCTAATTTTTGGGTGATAGGCGCATTGGTCATGACTTCAGGCGGTACGCCAAGCCGTTTACCGACGAGTTTGAGCAGCAGTGGCTCAACTTCATGATACTCTAACATACCCAGTAAAATCCCATCTTCCAAATCAATCAGCGCATAACAAATATCATCGGCGGCTTCTAGTAAATAAGCCAATGGATGCCGCGCATAACCCCTTTGGGTTTTGGGTAATTGCAGCTGCTCTGCCAAATCATGCAAAAACGGCGCTTCACTTTCAAAGCAGCCAAATTTCTTGAGCGTTAAGGGTGAGGGCAGTGAGTCACTGTCGCTGACTGGGTTGATAGGGGTGGAAAGATAAGGGTATTTCATAAAAGCGCCCAGCGTCGCCGCTGTCAGGCGCATGCCACCTTCATCCGGATGATGCTCGTTACGGGTCAGCAGTCGAAAGCCTTGCGCATTACCTTCATACGCTAATAAATCTATTTGCTGGCGTGGGGTAAGCTGCCTTAGATACTGGCGCTGCGCAGGCTGAAAAAACCAATCTCGAATCGCCTGTTCACCTGCATGCCCAAACGGGGGATTACCGATGTCATGCGCCAGACAAGCTGCTTGCACAATGACACCCATATCCGACATGGTAAAGCTGCTTGGCAAGTCATTACCGAGTTTCTCCGCGCTCATCATCCCTAGTGAGCGCCCAATACAAGACACTTCAAGCGAATGGGTTAAGCGGGTATGAATACCCATCTCATGGGTTAACGGATGCACTTGGGTTTTTTGATTCAGTTGGCGAAAAGATTGCGAAAAAACCAGCCTGTCATAGTCCTTATGAAATGCCGTCCTTGACGTCTTGGATTGGGTAAACTGATTGCCGTGATAGATAGGTTTGGCAGATAACAGCGCTTGCCATTGCTTGTGTGTATTTTTTTTCATTATTGTTTTCAGTCTTACAGAAAAATGGGGTGGATGGGATTAACTAGCTAATTGATTCTAGCTAGATAATTGATTATTAACCAGTTTGGATGAATATTTTTTCAAAAGTTTGATGACACTATACCATTTATCGCAAAAAAATGACCAAATAGGAATTTTTCTGATAAAACAATTGTGTAATTTTTTATTATTGTTATAATTTAGTAACAAATACATTGTAGAATGTAATCAATATAAGATAAATGTAATGTTTGATTACCTTTGTAAATTGCTTTTATAGCACTACCACGCATAGGTTTTATTCTATGTGGTCTATGTCGTATATGGATAGTTGCTAAGTAACACGATGAAATTTAGACAGTTAAGTTTCAAATTTTTTAGGATACAAGTTATGATCCATCAAGTGAACGATACTAAAGGCACCGATGATAGTGTAGAAATGACGCGCCATCACTCCAAAATCAACATTCATAGTGTTGTACTGGTGATTATGTTATCGCTCGTGGTGACATTTTTGATGGTGGTGGGGGTCAGTTATCTGTATGAAGCCAACAACTTAAAAGGACAGTCATCAAAATATTTATGTCCGTCTGCTTCTGCCGTACAAGTGGGTATATGCATTAAAAGCTAATAGTGGGTTTGCTATTAGGCGTGAATGGTTATTATATCTGCCGACTGGGTTAATCCAGTCGGTTTTTTAATGCCTATCGGTTTTTTAATGCCTAAGTTCAAGGGCTTTGAATTAAAATGCTTTAAATTAAAGCGCTTTGGGCTGGTAAATGCCGGCAAAAATTTGCCCCATTTTTTTATATTTAAGTGGCTCAAGTGACGCGGTAAAAGATTCTAACAGGTGGCTATGATCTTGATCGCTTTCGATATACAGTAATGTCTGCGGATGGATTAACTGATGGTTGATTAACCCATGCAAAATTGTATCCCATAACGCTAGTTGATAAGGCGGGTCGATAAACACCACATCAAACGGCTCATTGTTTGCCAATTGTATTAAGGCATGTTGTATCGTAGCTTCCATTGTCACAATTTTTGTATCAGCAATACCTAACATGGCTTGGGTGGCTTTAATTTGCCTAAATTGCTCATGGTTAGGCTCGATAGAAGTTAACTGCTTGGCACCCCGCGACAAGGCTTCAAAACCGAGCACCCCACTACCAGCACAGCAATCAAGTACCTTGGCATTGACTAAATCATCGGCAAGCCAGTTAAATAGCGTCTCTCGGACACGGTCAGGGGTGGGCCGCAATCCATCGGCATCGATAAACGCCACCAAACGCCGCCGATACTCGCCGCCGATGATACGGACGTGAGAAATAGGGGGGGATTTGGTGGCTTTATTGGCTCGTTTGCTAATTTTGGACATCATGGTTTAGAAATCATAGTTTGGACATCTACATTACGTTAGTCAGCGCCACCCACCGCAGGGAGTTTGGCGGTATTGGGTTTTGCGATAATAGGTTTACCTGACAAAACTAACGCTTCACGTTGCAATTTAGCGGCTTGTTTTTCGGCGTTGATTTTGACAAGTTCTTCAGGCGAAGGTGGCACAATCGGTTTTCTGATTTTATCAATGAGCCAATAATCCATCATTTTACGCACAATCGGCGCTACCCAGCCACCATGACGCCCATTCTCTACGATAACGGCAATGGCAATTTGCGGGTTTTCTACCGGGGCGAAACCAACAAACCAGCCATGATCCCAGTGACGCGAGTCAAGCGCGGCTTCGTTATAGCGTTTACCTTGTGCGATAGATTTAACCTGCGCTGTGCCTGTTTTGCCAGCGATGCGATAAGTTGGCGTATAGATATTATGCGCTGTGCCTTTTTTGACCACATCTTCCATGGCTAGGTGCATACGCTGCCAATCATTGGGGTTACCGTTGTATTGAATTTTCCCATCGGGCTTTTCAATAGGGATGACATGTTCGGCACCGGTGGATTTTTTGAGCAGATGGGGGGTTAAATGTTGTCCATCACCGGCTAGCATGGCGATACCATTGGCAATCTGTAAGGGTGTCGCCAAAAAATACCCTTGCCCGATACTCACAGAAATGGTTTCCCCAGGCAACCAGGCTTTTTTGTAGGTTTTCATTTTCCACTCAGTAGAAGGGTAGACGCCGGTTTTTTCTCCCGGCAAATCAATCCCCGTTTTACTACCAAAATTAAAACGCGTCATCCAATCATGAAGCCGGTCAATACCGAGTTGATAAGACAGCTTGTAGTAGTAGGTATCGACAGATTCGACCACGGATTTATGCAAATTGACGTTACCATGACCTGATTTTTTCCAGTCACGAAATTTATGGCTATCGCCAGGCAGACTAAAATACCCCGGATCATAAATACTACTGTCCCATCCCATGATGCCGTAATGAATCCCTGCCAACCCCTCAATCGGTTTGATAGAAGAACCCGGGGGATATTGCCCTTGTAGTGCACGGTTGTACAGTGGCATGTCGGGGTCTTGTTGCAGCGCCTTGTACTCTCTGCTACTAATCCCAGTGATAAAGGGATTAGGGTCAAAACTTGGGTTGCTGACAAAGGCTAAAATCTCGCCAGTGCTGGGGTCAATTGCTACCGCTGCGCCGCGTTTACCATTTAACAAATCGCTGGTCAATTTTTGCAAGCCATAATCAAGGCTTAGATAAATATCATTGCCGGGAATGGGTGGTTTGGTATCGAGTTTTTTGATGATATCGCCATAAGCATTGGTTTCAATTGATTGATAACCGGGTTTGCCCAGAAGCAGCGACTCGTAATATTTTTCAATCCCTGTTTTACCAATCAAATCGGTGCCTGCATACAGCTTTTTATCCAGCTTTTTACTATCATTGTCGCTGATACGCCCAACATAGCCAATCACATGGGCAAATAAATCACTGTAGGGATAGGTGCGCGTGAGTTTACTTTGAATCGTCACGCCTTTAAAAAACGGTTTGCGTTCACTAAACTGGGCAACTTGCTGCTCGGTGAGTCCAATTTTAATGGTGACAGGTTCGTTTTTACTTTTTTTAAGGGCTTTTGAAGCTTCACTGATTTCTTCAGGTGTCAACTGAAAAATCGGGGTGAGTAGCGCCAAGGTATTATCAGGATTGTCAATTTCATCAGGACTGATGACAGCGGTAAAAACAGGCTGGTTATCCGCCAAAATCACGCCGTTCCGGTCATAAATGTAGCCGCGACTGGGCGGTGCAGAAACCAGCTTGATACGATTATTGTCAGACTGGGTGACGTACTGGTCGTGGGTATAAATTTGTAGATAAGCATAGCGTACAATCAAGCCAACCAAGCCCAAAAAAACAAACACCGATGCCAAAATTACCCGGCGGCGAAAGATAAGATTTTCACGTTGCATATCTGAAGAATGGGGTGGTTTCATAAGCGGGTAACAGCAATTAGAACGGTTTTAAAAAGGGTCGCGGTGCGATGAATGTTTAGCTTAATGCAAATATAGGGATATCACCCAGCTACTATATATGGGTGGCTTAAATCTGATGGCTTAAGTCAAAATTTAAGAGCGATATACTAGCATAAAACATGGCAAATAAGCATGCCCAAATCCTGCCAAAATCGCAAATAACTAATAGCTGCTATCAAAACAAACGTATCAAATTATGATAGCCGCATTGACGGCAATATGGATGATAACATAGGGACGCAAAACCGCTAAAAATATAACTTCTTCAGGTAAAATATATCTTTCTGTGCTAAAATCTAGCAGTTTGAACGCACCCATATTAACGCACCCATACTACAGACGTTGTCAAGCAAACCTTGTAATGTCATCTCGGTTTTATGGTCCTTTGATTTTAGCTTTTTCACCATGTGAGCTTTTTTGATATGTTTGCAGAAATTTGGCACAAGCTTGCAATCCATCCGCAATTTTTCGCCATGCTGACCATTCCCTTTGTGACAGCAGTCGTGACTTGGGCGCATGTATGGATGGCGCTCAAGATGCTATTTTATCCCATTCATTTTTGGGGCATTAAGATTCAAGGATTCCCAGGCGGCGGTATCGGCTGGCAGGGCATTGTGCCACGCAAAGCGGGTAAAATATCAGGAATTATTGTTGACCAAACTTTATCCAAGCTGGGCTCGCTCGATGAGTTTTTCCAAGCCATGCACCCTGAAGAAGTGGCAGATTTTATCAGCCAAACCATGAACCAAAACTTGGATTTGCTGATTGATGAAATTATGAATGAGCGCTCGGCAACGCTATGGGCGAATCTGCCTTTTGCTGTCAAACGCCGTATCTATGCGTATGGACACGAGCAATTGCCAGCTATCATGAAAAATCTGGTGCTCGACTTGACCTACAATGTCGAAAACTTGGTTGATATGCGCGAGATGATTGTCAACAAGATGGAAAGCGACCGTGCGCTGATGGTGCGGATGTTTTTAAAGGTAGGTCAAAAAGAGATTAATTTTATTTGGCATATCAGTGCGTTGATTGGATTTGTATTTGGTATTTTGCAGATGGCGATTTTTTGGTTTGTGCCGCAGCATTGGACGGTGCCGTTTTTTGCCGCGATTTGGGGGCTGTTGACCAACTGGATTGCTATCTGGATGGTATTTAATCCGATTGAGCCGCATTATTATCGCTATCCCAAATTTTTTAGTTTTAGCAAATCGCTGCCGTTTATCCGCTTTGAAAAACCGCATATGGGACAATTTAACTGGCAAGGTGGTTTTATGAAACGCCAGCCTGAGGTCTCTGAAGTGTTTGCTGAGATTGTGGTCAAAGACTTGGTCACGCTCAAAAACATCATGTATGAAATGATGTATGGCAGCCGTGCGATGCAAACGCGTGAGCTGATTAAAAAGCACCTAAACCCAATTTTGGAATCACAGGTGATCCAAACGAGCTTGAAATTTGGTTTGGGTCGTAAAGAATTTGGTCAGCTCAGACACGTGATTATTGATAAGTCAATTGCAGCGACCATGGTGCCGATGAGCAATCCTGAGCTTAACCTTAGCCGCGCAGAAAAAATCTTTGGGCTGTTTCGAGACCGAATTCGCGCATTGACGCCCAATGAATTTCAAAATCTGTTGCGCCCTGCCTTTCGTGAAGATGAATTAACACTGATTATTTTGGGCGGTGTGACAGGGTTTTTGGCGGGCTGGATACATTTGATATTGGTGTTTTATTAATTTGACCCATTTTTTTTGGTGAAAATTCTACAGTGTGATAACCACTACAGCGATAGGAGCAGTGGGTATGTTAATTACTGAATTGGGCTATTTTGCGCTTATTTCAGCCTTGGTGATTGCCATTTTACAGGTTATTTTGCCAGCAGTGGGGGTGTTCAAACACCAACCTGCTTGGCAACGACTGGCAGGAAGTTTTGCCATTGCTCAGTTTTTGGCAACCGGTATGTCATTTTTGTGCCTGATGTATGGGTTTTATGCCAATGATTTTACGTTGATTTATGTCGCCAATCAGTCAAATTCTCTGCTACCTTGGTACTATCGCTTATCCGCCACTTGGGGCGGGCATGAAGGCTCACTGTTACTGTGGGTCACCATTTTGGCGACTTGGGGCGCGGCGGTGGCTGTTTTTAGTCGAAGCTTGCCGCTTGCCATGCGCGCACGCGTGTTGGTGATTATAGCCTTTGTGCAAATGATGATGCTAAGCATGGTGATTTTTGTGTCGTCACCTTTTAATCGCAGTCTACCTAGCATCCCAGTGGATGGCAAAGATTTGAATCCACTACTGCAAGACCCCGGATTAATTTTTCACCCGCCGATGCTGTACATGGGCTATGTGGGCGCGGTGGTACCGTTTGCTTTTGCCATGGCAGCCTTATGGGCCGGTCGGTTAGATGCGGTGTGGACGCGTTGGTCGCGTCCTTGGACACTAGCGGCTTGGTGCTGTTTGACACTGGGCATCGTGTTTGGCTCCATGTGGGCATACAACGAGCTTGGCTGGGGCGGCTGGTGGTTTTGGGACCCTGTGGAAAACGCGTCGTTTATGCCTTGGCTCGGTGGGGTGGCACTATTACACTCATTGGCAGTTACCGAAAAGCGCGGCGTGTTCAAAGCTTGGACGATTATGTTGGCGATTTTCACTTTTGCCTTGAGTTTATTGGGTACGTTTTTGGTACGTTCGGGGGTCATTACCTCGGTTCACTCATTTGCCGCAGATCCCACCCGCGGTCTGTTTATCTTGGTGATTTTGGGCGTGGTAATCGGTGGCGGTCTGGCGATGTTTGCGTGGCGCGGTTGGCGTTTAACCCAAGAAAGCCATTATCAGCTCAAATCCCGTGAGACATTATTGGTCATCAATAACATTATTATATTAGTCGCAACCATCGTGGTGGTGATTGGCACACTTTACCCAATGCTGGCCGATGCGTTAAAACTGGGTCAAGTATCGGTGGGCGCGCCTTATTTTAATGCGTTATTTGTGCCGTTAACTTGGTTGTTATTGTTGTTTTTAGCCATTGGACCTGTCAGTCGTTGGAAAAAAGACACCCGTCCATTGTTGGGTATAGGCTTGTCGATTTTAGCCAGTTGTTTTGTGTTAGCCGGTGTTCTGAGCTATTTCTTGGTCAGTAGCATTAATATCAACATCTTTATGTCAGCGGCACTGTGTTTATGGGTGTTGGTATGGATGGTGATTGATATCAAAGACAAAACCCGTAACGCGCGCTCGCTGGGCGCTGGGCTGAAACGTCTGCACATGGGCTATTGGGGAATGCAGCTAGCGCATTTGGGTATTTTACTATCCGTGATGGGCATTGCCATTACCACAAGCTTAAGTATCGAAAAAGACATTGCCATGCAAAAAAACCAATCGGTTGAAGTACAAGGCTACCAGTTCACGATGGATGAGCTAAAAAAAATCCGCGGTGCCAACTTTGATGCCACCCAAGCGGTGGTCAGTGTTCGTAAAAATAACCAAATAGTCGCCACCCTTTATCCAGAAAAACGCCATTATGTGGTCAGTCAAATGCCCATGACCGAAGCTTCTATCCAGTACAACCCATTAAGAGATATCTACATGGCAATGGGTGAGCCGATTTTAGGGGTTAATCAAAGCGAAGCCACTGCCACTAAATGGGCGGTGCGTATCTATATCAAACCTGGCGTACGCTGGGTGTGGTGGGGTGGTTTTGTTATTGCGCTCGGTGCGATTTTAAGTATGTTTGATAAACGCTATCGTAAACTGCCTAGACTTGCTGATATGAGTGATGACAAGTCGGGGAATTTGGCAGCGATTAACACCCCAGTGGCAATCGCCCCCGTGTTAGTAAAAAATGACAGCGAGTTAGGTCAGGAGAGTGCTCATGGCAATGCGTAAAAGACAACTTTGGTTTTTGATTCCTTTGGTGCTTTTTTTGATTATCATTGCGCTGTTTTATACGCGGTTGGGCAAAGATACCACGGTAGTGACCAACACCTCGCTCAATCGCGCTTTGCCAAGTTTTAGCTTACCGTCTTTGGGTAACCCATCACAAATGATTACCCAAGCGCAGTTACCCAAACAGCCATTTTTACTCAATATATGGGCGTCTTGGTGTGTGACTTGTAAAGTTGAACACCCGTTTTTATTGCAGATGTCAAAAGCCGGCGTACCGATTGTTGGGGTCAATTATAAAGATGAAACCAAAGACGCGCTCGATTATCTCAACACCCATGAAGACCCATTTACCCTCAATGTGCAAGATAAAGAAGGGAATTTCGGCATTGATTTGGGTTTGACGGGTGTGCCAGAGTCATTTGTGGTTGATGGTAAAGGCAATGTGCGCCAGCATATCTTGGGTGAAATCAACGAAGAGCGCTACAACAAACAAGTATTGCCTTGTATGACTGCGCTACGTGAACAAGCCGCCGATGCTAAAATCCGTGAGGTGTGCCAATGAGTATCACATTTGCAAAAATTCTTCATTTGATAGTCAGGGCGATGGCTATGGTATTGTTAGTCGTAGGGTTATCCATGTCAGCTTGGGCAAACATTGATACCTACCAATTTGACAACCCGCGCCAAGAAGCCCAGTATCGTGCGCTCATCGAAGAATTTCGTTGTCCAAAATGTCAAAACCAAAACTTGGCAGGTTCCGATGCACCCATTGCACAAGATTTAAAACAAAAGACCTATGATATGGTCAAAGACGGTCGTTCTGACGCCGAAATTCGCCAGTATATGAATGAGCGCTACGGTGACTTTATTAGCTACAAACCACCTGTGCGACCATCCACTTGGATTTTATGGTTTTTTCCGCCTGTGTTATTGGTGTTTGTGATGCTGGCTTGGTTTATTCGTAACCGTAATTCGTCAAAACTTGCCGCTGTCATCGCTAATCCCATAGAAGAGGGTTATGCGCCACTCTCAGCCGCCGAACAACAGCGATTACAAGACTTGTTAAACGCCAATGATAACGCTGCCAATGCTAAAACTAGTGAAATCAATCAAGCAGCGGCTAAGGAAAATTAATGTCAACGCTAATTATTTTTATCATTGTCGCGCTTCTGTTTGCTATCACGCTTGCGGTATTTATTTTGTTACCTTGGTTGCAAACCGAAGACCATCACGCCATCGCCAATCGCGCTGATAATCAGTTACTAACGCTCAATATTGAAGTATTTAAACAACGGTTGGTAGAACTGGAGGCGGACTTTAGCGATGGTCAAATCGATGAGGCGACTTATCAAACCCAAAAACTGGCGTTAGAGCGTCAATTACTAGACATCAGTGACAATCAAGATACCAGCCATTTTACCCCCAATTGGAAAAGCCGTCTGATAGTTATCATCTGGATTCCGCTGTTATCTGCGATGGCTTATGTGATGATTGCCGACCGCACGCCTGTCTATCAATTATGGGATGCACAAAATCGCTTGGGACAAGTCGCGGATGATTTGCTGACCGCAAAAATCGATACGCCACCCGAATGGGCGACCAAAGACAGTGTGGGACTCATTAGTGCCATGCAAACCAACGTGCATCATCATGCCACCGATCCGCTACGTTGGTTTCGTCTGTCTGAAGTGTTTGTAGCCTTGCAAGCACCCGAGCAAGCAATTGAAGCTTTGGCAAGGGCGTATCGTCTCAATCCTGATGATGAAAAAGTTGCCATCACCTACGCGCAAACTAGCTTTTTTACCCAAGGCGGGGTAATGGATGACAAAACCCGTCAAGTGGTTGAGCATATTCTAGCCAAAAGTCCCAAACACCAAGGCGCACAAATGCTAATGGCAATGGGCGAAATGCGGGCGGGCAACTACGCGCAGTCTCGAAAATGGGTAGAACTGCTACGCACCGAAATTCAAGCGCGTCCTGGCGATCATACCCAAGCCCTAAGCAGCTTATCTGAACTTGAGCAGACTATCAATCAGCGGGAAGCCCAAGGCGAACAGGCAATTACAGTCAATATCAAAGTCACCCCTGAGATATTAGGGCGGGTGAAAAAAGGCGAAAGCTTATTTGTTAATGTGCGTAAGATGGCAGGTGGTCCCCCTGTTGCTGCCAAAAAACTGTCAGCAGATACCTTAACCATCAATGGTATGGCAATCAACATCAGCGATAACGATAGCATCATGCCGACCATGACCTTAAGCTCGGCCATTAGCACCAATGAGCCACTAGTGATTACTGCCCGGGTTAGTGCTTCAGGTGACGCCATGCCGCAAAGTGGCGACTTGACGAGTAATCCCGTACCGCTAGAGAAAACGGCTGAGTCTACAACGGTATTGATTGATAAAATCGTGCCTTAAATCGTCATGAAAACTCCCTTGATTAAATAGGGGCTTAATTGAATAAGGGGCGGATTAAAGCTTGCCACATTTTTATTTTTAATACCCCTATCAATTTAAATTATTTTGCAAAAATTGCTTGAGATTTTAGCGGTTAACGAGTATTGTTAACCCAGTATTTCAAAACTGTTAGTTATTCGAACACACCATTTGTGGGTCTTTTTTGCTATTGCAGTAATGAGATAGGGCGATTTTAATAATTTCGACTTAAGGAATAGGTTTATGAAGCGTATTATTCTTTTAGGGCCACCTGGCGCTGGTAAGGGTACCCAAGCACAAATCATCACCAAGGAATTTAATATTCCACAAATCTCAACAGGTGATATGCTACGTGCCGCTATCAAAGAAGGTACTGAGCTTGGCAAACAAGCCAAAAGTATCATGGATGCCGGTGGACTTGTCTCAGATGATTTAATTATCAACCTAGTTAAAGCCCGTATTGCGCAGCCAGATTGCGCCAATGGCTGTATCTTTGATGGCTTTCCGCGTACTATTCCACAAGCGCAAGCGTTAGCCGATGCAGGCGTACACATCGATAACGTGGTAGAAATTGCCGTACCTGATGAAGACATCGTGTCTCGTCTATCGGGTCGTCGCTCTCATCCTGCTTCAGGTCGCGTGTACCATGTGGTCTATAATCCACCGAAAGTGGAAGGTAAAGATGACGAAACTGGTGAAGAATTGGTTCAGCGTGAGGATGATAAAGAAGATACCATCCGCGATCGTTTAGCGACTTATCATAACCAAACAGAAGCCTTGGTTGGTTTTTATCAAGACTTGGCAAAATCCGGTCAAAACGCGCCTCGCTATGCCAAAATTGATGGTACACAAGCGATTGATAAAGTCAGTGAACAAGTCCTTGCCGAGTTAAAAGCATAATTAAAACCATGATGAAATGCACCATTCATTGGGCTTTTAGGTAAGCTAAATAAAAAAAGCTGAAATTTCGATTTCAGCTTTTTTTATAACTAAATCAGTTTTATAACTAAATCAGTCTCAATAAAAAAGCCAATTCAATGTGAATTGGCTTTTTTAATGCAAAAAACAATTAAGCAGTTTTAAGGGCTTTAATTGCTTTGTTTAAGCGGCTTTTATGACGTGCTGCTTTGTTTTTGTGAATCACGCCTTTGTCAGCAATACGGTCAATCACTGGAACTGCTTTTTTGTAAGCTTCAGTCGCTGCATCGTAGTTTTTATCTTCAACGGCTTTTACCACATGTTTGATGAAAGTACGAACCATAGAACGTTGTGATGCTTTTAATTGACGACGTTTAACGTTTTGACGAGCGCGTTTGCGAGCTTGTGCAGAATTTGCCACGTAAATCTCCTTGGATTTGCAATATAAATCGATCTGTTAGTAAGTGAGCAGCCATTCGCTTATTACAGACACGGGTAGTTAGGGTTGCTTGAATCCTTGAATCACTAGACACGGAAACACAATTAACGATATCAAGCGGATTTAAAGCCCGCTATTTTAGCAAACTCACGCTACAATAACAACTTACTTCGGCAGATTATTCAGCGTATTTCGTCTATTGACCAAAAAACTATCGCGCAATGCCCATCAATGCTGAAAAAAACGTATTTGTAGGTGAAAGTTTTGATTATCTGTGATTAAATAAAATGACATTAAAAACTCATAAAAATATTCATACTGAGGTCATTGTTTTATGCAGCGCACAGCATTAATCATCGGTGCAACCGGCTTGGTAGGCAATTCATTACTCACTCAACTTGGCAGTTTGTATCAAAAAGTCATTATTATTGCGCGCTCTCAGCCAAAAGGGTTGAGTGATTCGATGCATTTTTACCAGCTCAAAGATTTTAATCAAATGCATGAATTTGTGTCTGCGCTGTCGATAGGTAAAGACACCGATGCTTTTAGCTGTCTGGGTACCACCATTAAGGAAGCGGGTAGTGAAGCCGCCTTTCGACAAATCGATTTTACCTATAATGTCGAATTTGCCAAAGCCTGCAAACAAAAAGGCGTAGAGCGGTTTTTTTTGTTATCGGCGATGGGCGCCAATGCTGACAGTCGCTTTTTTTATAACCGTGTCAAAGGTGAGCTTGAGACTGCGATTGGTAATTTAGGCTTTCAAGAATTGGCAATTTTTCGTCCCTCTTTACTGCTTGGCAAACACGATGATCGTAAACTTGAAACCATCGCGCAGACGGCGTACAAACTCATCAAACCTATCGTACCCAAAAAACTGCCTGTCCGTCCCATAGAAGCCGATAGGGTGGCGATGGCAATGGCGCTGGTGAGCAACAATTGGCACATCAAACATACTTATGAAAAATCTGCTAATCGCGTCGATACCGCCAAGAAAACCCAAGTTATCAGTAACGGTGAAATGCTAGCGATGACGCGGTTTAGAAACTAACCTTCCCAAAAAAACCATTGACTTAAGGAACGATGATGAGCGACATGACGTTACAAAATTTTATTACCTGCGATTTATTAGATGATAATCCAGAATGTCAGGTTTGTGCACCCAACATGGAAGGCAAACGCTTTTTTAGTTATGGCGGTAATACAAAATTTGGCGGTGAAGTGGTAACCATCAAATGCTTTGAAGACAATAGCCGGGTTAAAGAGCTGTTAGCCACGCATGGCAAAGATGATAAAGGTAATGGCAAAGTTTTGGTGGTAGACGGTGGGGCGTCAATGCGCTGTGCTTTGCTGGGTGATATGATTGCACAAAATGCGGTTGATAATGGCTGGGCTGGGGTGATTGTGTATGGCTGTGTGCGAGACGTAGATGATATGGGCAAAATGCCAATTGGCGTACAAGCGCTCGGCGCTATTCCCCGCAAATCTAATCGCAAGGGTATGGGCGATGTGGGTGTGACGCTCAATTTTGGCGGAATAACGATAAATAATGGCGACTTTGTGTATGCGGATAATAACGGTATCATTCTTAGTCAAAAATCACTAATCGACTAGGGACATGATAATGAAAAATCTGTTTAAAATCGCCGTGGTTAGCAGTGGTTTATGAACTTTGCTATATCGATAATACCCCACGTTAAAAGCTTTCAAGATTTAATATAACATCCGCTAAATTTGGCTGATTTTTTGCTTTAAATCAGCCTCAAAAACCCCCACAATAACGTCATTATTTTTCGCCTTTTTAACTCAAAAGACTTATAACCAAAAGACCGATAACAATGACGAATGTTACACACTCACTGTCTCATCTTTCCTTTCGCCTCAACCAATCTCTGTTTGACAATGCTAAGCATGACAAAAAATGGCTGGGCAATTTACAAGGCATGACCCAAGCCTTATGGCTTGCCAGCCTCACCACCAGTGATAGCGGTCAGCAAAACCGACTTAAAGTCGTCGTGACCCGTGACCAAAATCAGCTCAATCAGCTTGAAACAGAGTTGGCATTTAGTGGGGTCGATGCCCATGTGTTTCCCGACTGGGAAACGCTTACCTATGACGAGTTGTCACCGCACCATGACATTGTCTCTGAGCGGATTCATTTGCTTACCCATATGCCAACTGATGGTATTTTACTGATTTCGGTGCAGACCTTAATGCACCGCGTTGCTCCTGCATCATGGCTATTGGGTCAACACTTTGATTTGTCAGTGGGTGACACCTTTGATGTGGCAACCGAACGTCGAAAACTGGCAACCGCGGGCTATCATGCGGTAGATAATGTCTTTGAGCCTGGGGAATTTGCTGTGCGTGGAAGCGTGATTGATTTGTTTGCCATTGGTCAGCCATTCCCAGTCCGCATTGATTTATTTGATGATGAGATTGAGAGCATCCGTTTTTTTAACCCGCAAACCCAGCGTAGCTTGACCCAAGCGGATTTGGACGAATTAAAAGACAGTGACCCCCATCAATATGTCAAGTTTATGAATAGTCAAAAAAAATCGGGTGAAACCATCGGTAAAATCACCAGTTTTCAGATTTTACCCGCGCGAGAATTTCCCCTAGATGAAGGTAAAGAAACGTTTCGCGCCAATTTTGCCCGCACCTTTGCCAACACATCTGCCCGCCGTTTTGAGCTGTTTAACGATGTGATGAACGGTATTGCACCCGCGGGGGTGGAGTATTATCAGCCATTATTTTTTGACACGGATAGTTGGCAAAATGGCTCGGATTTTTTTAGTTATTTGCCCAAAGATAGCTTGTTTATCGTCGATAATCAAATAGAGACGGCTTACCAAAATTTTTGGCAACAAATCCAAACTCGCTACAATGACCGCAGGCACGATATCGAAAAACCGATTGTGGCACCGCAAGATTTGTATCTGGCAGCGCATATCTTTAACGAAAAAATTGCCCAATATCCTCGCATTATCACCAGCGAACAGCCAATTGATGACACCAGAGCAGGGGCAATCAATGCTGTGGTTGACACACCACCTGATTTAACCGTTGACCATAAACTTGCTGAACCACTACAAAGACTGATGGCATTTCGTAAGCAATTTGCTAAACCGATATTATTGGTCGCCGAAACTGCGGGTCGCCGTGAGATTTTATCGGAGCTGTTGCAAAAACGCTTTAATTTACAAAGTGTTTCAGGATTGACCGACTTTCTTGCAAACATGGATGAGGCGCATAGCACTACGATTGCCTTGACCATTGCACCGATTGAACGAGGTGCGTTACTCCCCGATAAGTTTGCGATTGTCTCAGAAACCCAGTTGTTTGGACGGCAGGTGTTACAGACTCGCCGCCGTCGCCAAAGCGATGTGTCTGATGAATTTTTGGTTAAATCGGTCAGTGAGCTTAATATCGGCGACCCTGTGGTGCATATTGATTTTGGCATTGGGCGTTATCAAGGCTTGATTACCCTAGAGATTGATAGACAACTGCAAGAGTTCATCCATCTTACCTATGCAGATGATGCCAGTGTGTATGTGCCTGTGGCGAATCTGCAGCTTATCAGCCGTTATGCGGGTGGCGACTCAGCAACAGCACCGCTTCATACCATAGGTAGCGGTAAATGGGATAAAGCCAAAGCCAAGGCACTCAGCCAAATTCATGATGTGGCGGCGGAACTGCTCAACGTGCAAGCCCGCCGTGATGCCAAAGTGGGCATTAACTTCCCAATTGACCAAATCCAATATGACTTATTTGCCAGTCAATTTGCGTTTGAAGAAACGCCCGACCAAGCCAATGCCATTGAAGCGGTTAAGTTTGATATGAAGCAAAATAAACCCATGGATAGGCTGGTGTGCGGTGATGTCGGTTTTGGTAAAACTGAAGTGGCAATGCGTGCCGCTTTTATTGCGGTGCAAGCAGGGTATCAAGTGGCAGTGCTAGTACCGACGACGCTGCTTGCTGGGCAACACGAAGACAACTTTTTGGATCGATTTGCTGATTGGCCCATTCGTATTGAGTCGCTTTCTCGGTTTGGCACCAAAAAACAACACGACAAAATTTTAGCAGATTTGGCAAATGGGCAAGTGGATATCGTCATCGGTACCCACCGTATTTTGCAAGAAGATGTCAAGTTTGCCAACTTAGGTCTGATGATTGTCGATGAAGAGCACCGTTTTGGCGTCCGAGATAAAGAGCGTATCAAAGCCATGCAATCGGATGTTGACGTACTATCGATGACCGCAACACCCATTCCGCGCACGCTGAACATGGCGTTATCGGGTATGCGAAACATGTCGATTATCGCCACGCCCCCGGCAAGGCGGTTGGCAATTAAAACCTTTGTTATGCAAAAGTCTGATAACTTACTCAAAGAAGCGATTTTGCGTGAATTATTACGTGGCGGACAGGTGTTTTTACTGCATAACGATGTGGCGAGCATTGAGCGCATGGCAGAAACCGTGCGAGAGCTTGTGCCCGAATCTCGGGTGGCAGTGGCTCACGGTCAGATGAAAGAACGAGAGCTTGAGCAAATCATGCAATCGTTTTACCACAAAAGACACAATGTGCTGGTGTGTACTACTATTATCGAAACGGGCATTGATATCCCCAATGCCAACACCATTATCATCAACCGTGCCGATAAATTCGGGCTAGCCCAGCTTCACCAACTGCGCGGTCGAGTCGGGCGTAGTCACCACCAAGCCTATTGTTATCTGCTTGTGCCGTCTATTAAAGGCTTGACCAGCGACGCCCAAAAGCGGCTTGATGCCATCAGCCGTGCTAACACATTGGGGGCAGGCTTTATGCTTGCCAGTGAAGACCTTGAGATTCGTGGGGCGGGTGAGCTGCTGGGCAAAAACCAAAGCGGCAATATGCAAGCGGTTGGTTTTAACCTGTATATGGATATGCTAAACCGTGCCACCAAAGCCATCAAAGCAGGCAAACAACCTGATTTAAACACCCCATTATCGCTAACCAGTGACATTAATCTGCATTTGTCGGCACTCATTCCTGAAGATTATCTGGGTGATGTGCATCAGCGGCTATTGTTTTATAAAAAAATCGCCAATGCTGAAGACTATGACAGCCTAATTAGCATTCGCAGCGAAATGCTAGACCGTTTTGGCAGTTTGCCGGAGCCGACCAAAAATTTATTTGCCATTCACCAAATCCGTTTAATGGCTGAAGCGCTGGAGATAAGTAAGATTGATGGCAATGAGCGGCAAGTCACCTTTGAGTTTTCACCCAGCACCCCTGTGGAAGCCATTACCATTATTGGGCTTATTCAGTCGAATCCGAAAAAATTTAAAATGAATGGCGCGACAGGGCTAAAAATGATGGATGACAAAGCCCTTGCCACACCAGAAGGGCGGATTGACGCGGTGAAGAATCTCATAGAGAAATTATCTTTAAAAGCGTGATGATGACCTGATAATAAATAATTATTGGCTCATCATAAGCGTGTTATAGCGAAAAAGAAGATTTAGAAAATGATGGAAAATCAATTACCTAATGGCGAACGCCTAATTGAAGAACCTACCTATCCCGAAGACTGGGAATGTTGCAACAACAGCTGCGAAGAATTGTGCGTGTATGAAATTTACCGCGTCCAAAAACAAGCCTATGACGAACAGCAACAACGACTCAAAAGCGTGCCTAAAACTACTTACGACACCGACAAACCTTCATGGTAGAGGGAGTATTCTTCAATAAAAGTAATTTTTTGTAAATTCATATTCCTGTTACAGGAATTTCATGTTACTGTCATCAAACTCACGTTAAATATCATGACGTTATGAAGTTGCATTGATAACGTAAAATAGTAAGTAAACAACTAAAAAATGGCAAAAGCCTTAAAATTAATAAAAAATCCACCACTATGGGATATTGGATAAAGAAGGATAGGAGTAAAAAATGTTAGATATGTTAAATGAAGCGTTTGAATATGAAACCGATATCATCTATCTTGACGAAGGCGATGATGCGGTAGAAATGTAAACTGCAAGTTAAGCGTAAAACATAAAAATTCGCAACTGATAACCTCTTAATATACCGATTAAGAGGTTTGTTTTTTTTGGGCAATATAAATGAATGATTACTGACTAGTGATTATGACTGGTACTGGCAGGCATCGCCATCTCATGGTGCTTATCTTTCATATCCTGCATATTATGCATGTCGTGATTCATGTTATGGCTCATATTAAGGTTCATAGGCATACTAGTCGGCATGGTAGTCGAAGCTGTCATAGAAGCAAGATTAGACGCAGAATGATTCATTGTCGACATATCATGGTGCATACTCGTCTCATTCATGGTATGACTGGCATGACTGTGTGTACCATGGTTATGATTATGGTGCATCATCATCGGAATAAAAATCACCGCAAGCCCAGACAACATCATAATCACCCCATTAATTTGGCGAAGACGAAAATTTTTAATACTTGACTGTAACATCCCCACAGTTTTTTGCGTGGCAATCAACATCGGCATCGTACCCAGTCCAAATACAAACATCAGAGCCGCCCCTGTAGCGATGTTATTGCCAGCAATCGCCATCATGAGCGCACCATACACCAATCCACACGGCAAAAACCCCCAAAGCAGGCCAGCAAACAAAGCTTTACCAAAGCTATCAATCGGAAACACTTTTTTGCGTAGCGGGGCAAGCGATTGCCAAAAGCGCATCCCGAACTTTTCTAACTGATTAAACAGCGGTAACCCAAGCATCGCAAGCCCAATCAACACCAATACCGCACCCAGTACTATTCTTGGCGCACTATTGCTCATAATAGACTGAAAGATTGCCACCCCAACAAGACTGGCAATCAATCCAAGCAATGAATAACTGATGAGGCGTCCCAAATGATACGTCAAAATCAAGCCATTTTTTTTGCTATCAGATACATGCTGCATAGACAGCCCAAACGCCGTCACAATGCCACCGCACATACCCAGACAGTGCGGTGAGCCAAACAGCCCCATGCTAAACGCTGCCAAAAATAATGCCCATGTCATAAAATGCTCCAAAAAAGTCTAAAAATTTTTGAAAAACGTAAATAAATCAATAGAAAGAAATCAGCAGGAAGAAAGATAACACTAACGCGTTATTTTTGCTCGTCAGTAGGGTCTTGTATTTTTGGGGGGTGAGAAGATGAAGGCTTGGCGGGATTTTGCCCCAATTGTTCGCGGCGAAATTGTCTGTCATCCAAAATGACCCGCTGAGATTCATTGTCCAAATCGTCAAATTGGCGTGATTTGATGGCGTAATAAATTGCAAAAATACCCAATACAAATAGCACTAGACTAATAGGAATCAAAAAATACATGCTTTGCATCGTGCATCCCCATTACTTGGCGTAACAAACGAATTAAGTTAAAAAAACTATTATACGCTTATTTTGCCATAAATAAATGCGGCAAAATGTCGCAGCGTGGCTTGAGTAATTCATGAGTAATTCATGAGTAATCAAAGAGTCATCCAGTAGCCGAATGTATGCTTACAAAACAAACACATGGGTTGCAAATCAAAGCAACTCAGTGATTTGAGTGCGAACAATGAATGCTATAATCATAGTGGGTTAAACATTGAGGTTTAACTTGGTTTTAAAACTCAAAATTCTACAAGGAAATTATGATGTTGATGCCTAAAATCTTTAAGCTTTCAAAGAAACAATTGCTTGCCTTAGGCGCGGCTGTTATGGTGGGCGCATTATTGATGCCAACAGCAAACGCTGCGACAGTGGTCATTGATGTACGTACCCCAGAAGAGTATTCTGTGAATCATCCCGCAGGTGCTATTAATATTCCACACAGTGAATTACTGACCAAAATAATGGCGCAAGGTATTGCAAAATCAGATACCATTAAAGTGTATAGCCGTGGTGGCGGTCGTGCCCAACAAGCCAAATCTGCTTTGCAATCAGCTGGCTACACCAATGTAGAGATTCAAAAATAAGTTATTTATTGGTTGGTTGGCAATCGTATTGGGGTTTTACAAGATCGCGAGCGAATGCTAACAATTCATATAAGGCACGTCTTGAATGCTGCAGGTTCTGATCAAAATGCTGCCAATCATTTGCCTTTGGTAATGGGGCGATACTTGGAATAGTAGCCACGCCATTGATGGCAAACTGCCGTCTTGAGCGGTTCATGTGATACGCATCGGTTACCAAAATTACCTGTTTAACATTGACCATTTCTGCGGTATATTTTGCATTTTGACAGGTGTTAAAGCTGTTTTTTTCTGCCACGACCCACATAATGCCTTTTTTTTGTAGCCATTTTGCCATCCATGGCGCCTCCTTACCACTGACGATGATGGGTAAGCCAGTCTGCTGATACACTTGGCTGGCTTTAATCAATCGACTTTCGGTAAATTGGTTAATCACAATTTCATTTTGCTGATTATTAGTTAATCCGCCACCTAATACCACAATCGCCGTTGCAGGATTGACACTTACCGCCGATTCTGGCAGGCGATAGCAATCTAAGATAAACAATACGATGGTAGAAAATAGGGGTGTAAAAAAACTGAGTGTGATTAAACACCCCGCCAATACAACAATAGTCAAAATCCGTTTGATGGTTGAAAAAAATCGCTCAAGGTAATTAATGAGCTTGGCGAATGCTACCATCAGATTCAATCCAAACCGGTTCAGCTTCCAATTTTATCCCAAATTTCTTAAGTACAGTGTCTTGTATAAATTGCATACTTTTAGCAACATCACGTTGCGTCGCAACTTTTGGCGCATGGTTAGTCAATACTAGGGCTTGTTTTACATGCGTTAAAATCGGTGCAATGCCTTTACCTTTAAGCCCTGATTGGTCAATAAGCCAGCCCGCTGCAACTTTACAGTAATCAGTCAAATTGCCTTGAGCATCTTTGACAGGATAATGCACCAGATTGGGGTAGCTCTGCAGTAACTGGTCAACTTGAGATTTGGCAACGATGGGGTTTTTAAAAAAGCTGCCACAATTGGGCAAGTCATTGGTATCGGGCAGTTTACTTTGACGAATGTCGATGATGGCATTCATAGTATCCACGGGTGTGACTTCATCGCGACCTGCTTGGCTCGCGTAGTGCTGTGCAACTTTTGCCACATCCCCATACTGGGTATTGGGTTTGGCGATTTTACTGAGGGTAAAAATCACGCTAGTAATAAGCCACTGTCCCGCTTGCTGTTTAAACAGGCTGTCACGGTAGCTGAACTGGCAATCAGCGTTGCTTAGATGATGCCATGTTAAACTCGGTATATGAAACGCTTTTACACTGTCTATCACATCTTCAGCTTGTACCCCGTATGCGCCGATGTTTTGCACGGGACTACCACCGACCCAGCTTGGGATTAACGCCAAATTTTCCAGTCCATACCAACCTTGATGGACTGTGTCTACCACTAGCGTATGCCAATCCTCGCCAGCCATCACCTCAAAGGTTATCGTTTGGCTATCTTCAGACAGGATAGTTTTACCTTTAAGACTGGGTGACACGACAACCGCGTCCAACACTTCGGGCAAAATGATATTACTGCCATTGGATAGCACAACAAACGCTTGTTGATGGGCTGCCAGTTGCTTAAAAGTCGGCTCAATATCAGACAGGTCAGTTAGGCGAATGAATTGTTTGGCTTGGCAGGCTAATGCCATAGTATTGTATGCGCTAATATCCACATAGCTAGCATTAGCCTGCACAGGGTTAGGTTCAAAAAAATTGGTCATAAAATATCGTTAATAATCGGCAGAGTTGCTCATCGCCAGTGCAATGACTAGTGCAATGATAAAGTGCTTATTATAACGAAATATGACAGGGAAAATCGGGATTTTTATGACCCCATGACAAGCAATTAAAAACCTTCTTCATCACTGCCAAAATGGTTAATATCCCTAAAACGGCTCAGCTGACGACGCTGTTTTTTATTTGGGCGATGATCGGGGCGGGCAAGATTAGCAAGTTTTTTCTGTTCGGTGAAAAATTCTCGTTGGCTGATACTGGCATCGGTCTCTTGATAAAGCACACTGGCGGCTGTGGCATTGCCGCGCACTTCAGACAGCGCCAGCACCTTGACCGTCTTTTGGGTGTAATGATTGGCTGACCCTTGGCGAATCGTCAATTCATCACCCACCGCTATTTCTTTACTGACCTTGACGCGATTGCCAAAATGGTGGACCCGTCCCGATTCAATCGCTTCCTTGGCTAGGGTGCGAGTTTTATAAAACCTTGCTGCCCATAGCCATTTATCTAAACGCACTTTAATTTTATCAGTTGTACTCAATGACATTTCCTATAACTTAACTCCATGAATAACTTTAGATTAAATGGTTGTTTTTTCAAATCTTTCAATACATCACATCGATATTTCTAACAAGCAACGGGCGTGTCAAAACAAGGCTAATAGTCTATTCATCATGACAGTTATAAAACACTGCTTAAACACTGAACAGTCACACTCATTAGTAAGACTCAGGGTTTTTTAGGCTAATTGATATGGTGAGTGAGCCAAGTCAAAATATCGTCATACACTTGTTGGTGATTAGACTCTAGCAAAATTTCGTGACGCATCGTTGCATATTGCTGCACGCTCACCGAGGCAAAATTATTTTTTTGCAAACGTTTGACAATACGCGGAATGCCTTTTCCCATTTGCCCAACGGGGTCCTCCTTTCCGCTGACAAATAGTAGCGGTAACTGTCGGGGTACTTGTTGATACCAATGCTTATTGGTGCCTGTTTGCATCAACGACATAAGCGCAAAATAGCCATTGTTGGTAAACTGAAAGCCGCAAAGCTTATCATCAAGGTAGGCTTTTACTTGCTTGGGATCTGAATTCAACCAATTAAACCCTTGTAAATCGGGTTCTTTTCTAAAGGGTAGGTTATTAAATTGGTTTAAAATTTTATCCAATACCGGATTGGTGCGGCGCGTGGTAAAGTGATTAAGGTTTTTGGTTACAGGCACAAACAAGTTTGCCAAAGGATTAAAATCGGAGGTACCCATAATTACTGCGCCCGCAAATCGCTCACCATAGCGCTGCAAAATACAGCGAACGATAAATGACCCCATACTGTGACCCAAGATAAAATGGGGGATATCAGGATATTTTTCAGCGATTAACTCTGCATGCGCCATCACATTATCAATCATCAACTCAGCAGGATTGGGGTTACCCATATAGCCTAAGCAACCATTGTCATAGGCTTGCTGTCCATGACCTAAATGGTCAAACGTTAACACCGCAATAGCATGATTTGCCAAAAATTGCGCAAAAGGTTGGTAGCGCCCTTGGTGTTCTGCCATGCCATGCACGATTAGTAACGTAACAACGGGCGTCACCTTAGGCAAATAGAATGTGTAGTTGTTATTCATCGCAAATTTCCTGTGAGTTATTTTATAATTAGGGTAGCATAAAAAAGCCGTCTAATGACGGCTTTAAATCAACGCACAAATTTACAAATCAACAGCCTGATTTT
Organism: Moraxella sp. CTOTU48268; assembly: GCF_032069585.1. Classification (NCBI taxonomy): domain Bacteria; kingdom Pseudomonadati; phylum Pseudomonadota; class Gammaproteobacteria; order Moraxellales; family Moraxellaceae; genus Moraxella; species Moraxella sp. CTOTU48268. Next base: position 53,194 of record NZ_DAMALV010000002.1, on the reverse strand, counting down.
TTCATATCCGCTTCTGATAATGGATTGGCACCACGGGTAGGGCGCGGGCAAGGCTCACCATAGTATTGACGATCGGCAAAATAGCTTGAGCGCACCATCGGACCTGCCCAAATATTTGCAAAGCCCAATTTTTTACCATGTGCAGTATAACGGTCGAATTCATCAGGATGCACAAATCTATCAACTGGGGCGTGCGATTTGCTTGGCTGCAAATATTGACCGATGGTAATTAAATCAACATCATGCGCCTTTAAATCATCAAGCAAGGCATAAACCTCTTCTTCGGTCTCGCCAAGACCCACCATAAAACCACATTTGGTGACGATATCAGGGCGACGCGCTTTGTAATCTTTTAACAGCTGTAATGAATGCTGATAATCCGACCCCGGGCGAAACGCTTTATACAAACGTGGCACGGTTTCGATATTGTGGTTAAATACGTCAGGCGCTGTGTCACTCAAAATATCAAGTGCCACTTGTTCACGACCACGAAAGTCAGGGACTAAAATCTCAATCAAGCAATTAGGGCTTAACTGACGAGATTCTTTAATGACATTGGCAAAATGCTGAGCGCCGCCATCACGCAAATCATCTCGGTCAACTGAGGTAATCACCGCATATTTTAATCCTAGACCGGCAATGGTCTCAGCGGTGTGAATCGGCTCAAGCTCATCGAGCGCATTGGGGCGACCATGCGCCACATCGCAAAATGGGCAGCGACGGGTACAAATATCTCCCATAATCATAAAGGTCGCGGTGCCATCACCAAAACATTGGGGAAGGTTAGGGCAAGCCGCTTCTTCACACACCGTATACAGCTTTTGTTCACGTAAGGTTGACTTAATGCGCGCCACTTCACTCGGCGATGACAGTTTGACGCGAATCCAGTCAGGTTTTTTTGGGGTTTCTACCGTTGGAATGATTTTAATCGGAATACGGGCAACTTTATCATGGCCACGTAGTTTTTCACCCACTTCAGGACGTTTGGGTTTGTCACGAACGATGGGTCTATCGGTGTGCGGCGTTGAAGGGGCAAAAGTTTGTACAGTGTCGGTCATTGCTATGATTAATCCTTGAATTCATTTAGCAGATTTTAGGGGGTTATTATAACAGAAATCTATGCTGACGAATTTAAACTATTTTGGGATAAGCTTTGTTGTTTAAAGTACAGAGCCAAAGTTATTTTTCATCACAGTAAAAAAAGCGACAATTGGCTAAAACGCATTTATTAAAAATTATTGGGCTATTTTTTTAAAAAATAATGGCTATGTTAACAAAAACGTATTTTCTCATTAACATTTCATCACATTTCAAGTATATTAGAAGGGTTAAATTTTTTAGCCAAAGCCATGCTGGCTAGTAGCCATTTCAAAATTCAACTGTGTTGTGAAGAGGGCTTGCAGACGCATGGTTAACACAATAATCTTACATGACTATGAGGACGATTCATGCTAGAGAACTATCGTAAACACGTCGAAAATCGTGCGGCACAGGGTATTGTGCCACAGCCACTTAACGAACAGCAAACGGCTGATTTGGTTGAACTATTAAAAAATCCACCAACGGGTGAAGAAGAAACACTTGTAGACTTATTAGAAAACCGTATTCCACCTGGGGTTGACCAAGCAGCGTATGTTAAAGCGGCATTTCTAGCGGCCATCGTTAAAGGTGAAACCACTTCTCCCCTGATTTCAAAACTAAAAGCGATTGAGTTACTGGGTCATATGCAAGGTGGTTACAACGTTGAACCATTAATTCAAGCATTAGATGATAAAGAATTGGCGAAAGCTGCGGGCGACGCGCTGAAAAAAACCTTACTGGTATTTGATGCCTTTAATGATGTCACTGAAAAAGCGGAAGCGGGTAATGAAGTGGCCAAAGAAGTGTTACAATCTTGGGCAAACGCCGAATGGTTCACCAGCCGTCCAGAAGTGCCAAAGAAAGCCACTTACAAAACCTTCAAAGTCACCGGTGAAACCAATACCGATGATTTGTCACCTGCACAAGATGCATGGTCACGTCCAGACATCCCGCTGCACGCATTAGCCATGCTAAAAAATGCGCGTGAAGGCATTGTGCCAGACCAAGACGGCGTGATTGGTCCGATGAAACAAATCGAAGAGATGAAAAAAGACGGTATTCCATTGGCATATGTGGGTGATGTGGTCGGTACAGGTTCAAGCCGTAAATCAGCGACCAACTCAGTGTTATGGTTAATGGGTGATGATATCCAAGGCGTGCCAAACAAACGTGCCGGCGGTCTGGTATTGGGTGGTAAAATCGCACCGATTTTCTTCAACACCATGGAAGATGCGGGCTCATTACCTATCGAAGTGGATGTTAGCAAACTTAACATGGGTGATGTATTTGATATCTACCCACATGACGGCAAAATCACCAAACATGATTCTGACGAAGTGCTTGCAACTTTTGAATTAAAATCACCAACGCTCCTCGATGAAGTGCGTGCCGGTGGTCGTATTCCATTGATTGTAGGTCGTGGCTTGACCAACAAAGCCCGTGAATATCTAGGTTTGGGCGCGTCTGACATTTTTGCAAAACCAGAACAACCTGCAGACACTGGTAAAGGCTATACTTTAGCGCAAAAAATGGTCGGTAAAGCTTGTGGCGTTGAAGGTATTCGTCCGGGTGCCTACTGTGAGCCAAAAATGACCACCGTAGGTTCGCAAGATACCACAGGTCCTATGACCCGTGACGAATTAAAAGACTTGGCTTGTTTAGGCTTCTCTGCAGATTTGGTCATGCAATCATTCTGTCATACGGCAGCGTATCCAAAACCAATCGATGTAGAAACTCAGCACACACTCCCTGACTTCATCATGAACCGCGGCGGTGTATCATTACGTCCAGGTGATGGTATTATTCACTCTTGGTTAAACCGTATGCTATTGCCTGATACTGTTGGTACAGGTGGTGACTCACATACCCGCTTCCCAATGGGTATTTCATTCCCAGCAGGTTCAGGTCTAGTGGCGTTTGCTGCAGCGACCGGTGTAATGCCATTAGATATGCCAGAATCAGTTCGTGTACGTTTTGTCGGTGAAATGCAGCCTGGTATCACCTTGCGTGACTTGGTACATGCGATTCCTTACCAAGCTATCAAAGAAGGTTTATTGACCGTTGAGAAAGCCGGTAAGAAAAACGTATTTAACGGCCGTATCCTAGAAATCGAAGGTTTAGAAGACTTAACCGTTGAACAAGCATTCGAATTGTCAGATGCCTCTGCCGAACGTTCAGCCGCAGGTTGTACTATTACCTTGTCTGAAGAGTCAGTAAAAGAATACCTAACGTCAAACATCACCCTACTCAAATGGATGATTTCTGAAGGTTATGGCGATGCCCGTACCATTGCACGCCGTATCAAAGGTATGGAAAGCTGGCTTGCCAACCCAACGTTATTACGCGCTGATGCAGATGCAGAATATGCCGCTGACATTACTATCGATATGAGCGCCATCAAAGAACCGATTCTTTGCTGTCCAAACGACCCAGATGACGCCAAAACTTTGGCTGACGTTGCCGGCGACAAGATTGATGAAGTATTCATCGGTTCATGTATGACCAACATCGGTCACTTCCGTGCAGCGGGCGCGTTGCTCAAAGAAGTACCTGCGGGTAGCTTAAGCACACGTCTATGGATTGCACCACCCACTAAAATGGATGCACGCCAATTGATGGATGAAGGTCTATACAATGTCTATGCACAAGCGGGCGCACGGACTGAAATGCCAGGTTGTTCACTGTGTATGGGTAACCAAGCGCGTATCGCACCAAAATCAACGGCTGTATCAACTTCGACCCGTAACTTCCCGAACCGTTTAGGTCAAGGTGCCAACGTGTACTTGGCTTCTGCCGAGTTGGCGTCGGTGGCTGCGGTACTTGGTAAACTACCTACCAACGAAGAATATCAACAATATGCTGGTAAGCTCAACAGCATGTCAGCCGATATCTACAAATACTTAAACTTCGACCGTATGAGCGAATATACTGAAGAAGCAAATAAAATTAACGTAGCACAGCTTACCTAACAATCGTTAGATTAAAGTTAGACTCATCTAATTTTAATTAAATAGGATAACAATAAAGTAAGACCCTGCAATATAGCAGGGTTTTGCTGTTGTTAGTATTTACATAAAATTTTTTGAACGTTTAGCTAAAAAATATCTTGGCAAAATTTGGCTTATAGTGGTTTAGAGTAATGGCATCTGTGGTGAGGCTTCAGCTTGCAGCAAATTTGAATAAGTCACCCCAACCAAACGTACGGGTAAAAGTTTTGGGGTATGCTCGTATAGCCATTGAATCCAATAATGGGCATCAGATTCCTGCTCAAAGTGGGAGGAAATACTATGAGAGCGGGTAATCACACTAAAATCGCTGTATTTGATTTTAATGGTGATGGTGCGAGCGTAACGCTGCTTTTTTTGTAAATCTTTAAACGCTTGGCTATTTTCGCGATATAGGGCAGCCACAATGACTGTATCATCCATGGTATTTTGTAAAAACGTTGTCTCAGAACCGACAGATTTATGGTTGCGCTCAGCTTTAACCTCTCGATTATCAATACCGTGGGCAATCTGGTGAAAGAAATCACCCCGTTTGCCAAAGCGTTGTTTTAATACGTCCGCTGGAGTATTGCGTAAATCCAATCCTGTAAATATACCCATGTCATGCAACATTTTGACGGTGGCTTTGCCAATCCCATGAAATTTTTTTACCGGTAAATTGGCAATAAAGTCCAATCCCTGCTCAGGTGTAATCACCGCGATACCGTTGGGTTTATTTAAATCTGACGCGATTTTAGCAAGCATTTTGTTGTAAGACACCCCGGCTGAAGCAGTCAGTTGCGTTTGCCGCAAAATCTGTTGGCGAATGCGATTGGCGATTAGTGTCGCAGAATTTTTTTCATACGGGCTATCGGTCACATCCAGATACGCCTCATCCAGTGATAAAGGTTCGACCAGTGGCGTATATTGGTGCATGATGGCACGAATTTGCTCACTGACTTCACGATACACCTCAAAGCGTGGTTTGACAAAAATTGCTTGTGGGCATAGTTGACGGGCTCGATAGCATGACATGGCAGAATGTACACCAAACTTGCGTATCTCATAACTTGCTGCTGCGACGACGCCACGCCCATTGGGATCACCGCCAACCACCAATGGTTTACCTTGTAACTCAGGATTATCCCGTTGCTCAACACTGGCAAAGAACGCATCCATATCGATATGAATAATTTTACGCATGGTTGTTAGTTTACCATCCTAACTGTATGGGGAAAGTATTTAATTAACTTGTTAAACATAAAGACGCTAGCTAACATAAACAATAAATTCAAAACTTACTGATTGATAAATTCTATTGATAAGTCGTCGTTTATCTGCTACATTATCGCTATCAAGGGGAGTAACTTCTCACTTCAGCAGTTTGTGATTTATCGTCATTACGTAAGTAGCCGCTTACCGGTAAATCAGCTATTTTTAGCCATATATTGAGCTAATTATCAAATAGTAAGCCAGACCTTGACTTAACACAACCACATATTTGGTCGGTGTGAGTCAAGGTTTTTTTGTGCTTAGCATTTCCCAAAATCCTTTGACTTATTGCCAGCCATAGTTTGTAAATACATACTAAGGAGCGATAATGTTACTTGCAGCAGTAAATCAAATGACAGAACCCATGAGCATAGGCAGTCCCACGCTATATGCCGTATTCTTTGCTATCGTAGCGATACTGTTATTGGTTGATTTTTTTACCTTTAAAACCCCAAAAAATGGCGAAGCGATTTCGATGAAACAAGCGGGTATATGGAGTGCCATTTGGGTGGGCGTGTCTGTGTTGTTTGCAGGCGGTCTATGGTGGTATCTATCACAAAATTTTGGCAATGCTATCGCCACTCAAAAAGTAGGGGAGTTTTTTACAGGATATTTACTGGAAAAATCGCTCGCCATTGATAACGTCTTTGTATGGCTGATGATTTTTGCGGCGTTTGCGGTGTCACCTGCGATGCAACGGAAGATTTTACTGTACGGGGTGATTGGTGCGATTGTCATGCGTACGGTGATGATTTTTGCAGGGGCTTGGCTTGTCACGGAGTTTAGCTGGATTTTATATATTTTCGGTGCCTTTTTGCTCTACACGGGTGTAAAAATGTGGCAAAACCACGATGAGCAAGAAGACCCGAAGCAGTCAGGCTTATATAAGTTTTTACAAAAACATCTGAAAATCAGCGATGACAGCCATGATGCGTCAGGTCAAGAGCGATTTGTGTTGGTGAAAAATGGCGTTAAGTATTTTACCCCATTAGCGGTGGTGCTTATCTTGGTTGAATTGTCGGATGTGATTTTTGCGGTGGATTCGATTCCTGCAATTTTTGCGGTCACTACCGACCCGTTTATTGTTTTGACGGCAAACTTGTTGGCTATTTTGGGTCTGCGGGCGATGTTTTTCTTGTTATCGGGTTTGGCGGATAAATTCCATTTATTGCCTTATGCGCTTAGTGTCATCTTGGTGTTTATTGGCGCGAAAATGCTGCTACTTGATGTATTCCATGTGCCGATGGCTATCTCGTTAGGCTTTATTGCCGCCGTGCTAACAGTGACAGCGATTTTATCGATAAAGTTTCCGAATTTGGGTAAAGTTGAAGCATAAAAAATATTTTTGAATAAAAAAAGGGCTAACAATTTAGCCCTTTTTTGTAAATTAAAAACTGACTATTGGGCATAAAATGCTTCTAAAGTAGGCACAAATTGTTTTTTTCGGCTGACCAAGTTACCCAAATCAAGCAATTTATCATTGAGTCTGGTATTAAATGCTTGCTCAATGATTTCATTTTGTGCATCGTTGCTACCAACCGCCCAAGATTGCTGTTTTAAAATATCAACAATAATAACTAACATATAATCCAAGCCATCTCTTTGGCGGATTAGCTCACTGGCTTGTTGGATGCCCTCAATGCGCGACAACACCACATCAGGTTTAACAGTTTCGATACTAGCGATTGCCCATTTTTTATTTGAGAAAATAAACTGTTTATAATCGGTAGTGACTAACGCATCATCCGTTAAGTCGCTGATATTGCTTTTTGCATCGAATAATTGATTGGCAAAGCTGTTTGTATCGTGAATCCCTGCAAGGTGGATGACTGCTTGTAACGCTTGCTTGTCACTGTCTGTAGTGGTAGGACCTGTCAGATTAAGCGTATCAGAAATGATTGCACCTGCCATCAATGTCGCCATTTGCTGAGAAATCAGCAAATTCTTTTCCATAAACATATGGTATAAAATGGTGCTGGTAGAGCCGACAGGTTCAAATCGAATATAGGCAGGTTCGGCAGTGGTCAAATCACCAAGTTTATGATGGTCGACAAGGTAACAAATATGGGCGTCTGCTAGATTGGCAATCGATTGCTGGCTTTCGTTATGATCGACTAAAGCAGCGAGTTGGTCAGGTTCAAGATGAGTGAGTAATTCTGGTAATCGGACTTTAGCAAGTTCAATTAAAAATTTGGTTTCTTGATTGATATCATCTAAGCGGTAACTTTTGGCATCTATACCTTGTTGATTGAGCCAATAGGTCATGACGATGGCGGATACGATAGCATCGGTATCTGGTTTTTTGTGCCCAAAAACAGCAATGGTTGTCATAAAATTACCCCAATATAAAACACAGCTATTATATCACCTTGTCAAAATCAAACGGTTGACTGGCAAGTTTGCGATGAAAAAGCCGATATTGACTAATCGGCTAACTTTACCATTAAGTGCAAAAAAACTATATGGCTGATTGGATAAGGTGAATGAGGCGCTCGCCGATTTGGGCGGTTTCATCGGCGCTCATGTTGAGCGGTGGCAATAAACGAATGGCATTACCGCCTGCCACATTGATGATTAAATGATGATTGTCACGCGCTTTATCGACCAAGCTATCAAATGCAAGGCCGCGATCCTGTGGCATCACCACCCCTAGCATCATGCCTTTTCCGCGTACAGTAACCCCTTGGCTACCCAGCTCGCTAGTGATTTGCTCAATCAATGCTGCGCTATTGCTCAGGGTAGTTGCCATCATATTTTCATCATCAATGACATCAATCACTTCACTAACCACACGGCAAGCAAGTGGTGTACCACCATACGTTGAGCCGTGTGAGCCATAGCTAAAAATATCATTGGCTTTTGCGCTGGTCATGCACGCACCCACAGGAAAACCATTCCCCAACCCTTTTGCTGTGGTCAAAATATCAGGTTTGATGGATGAATATTGATAAGCGAAATATCGCCCCGTACGACCATTGCCTGTTTGCACCTCATCTAAAATCATTAATAAGTCATGGTCATCGCAAACTTTGCGAACTTGGGTTAAAAAATCAAAGCCATTTGCAGCGGTATTGACGCCACTTTCACCTTGGATAGGCTCAAGCATCACAGCGCAAACATTGTCGTTATCGGCAATCGCTTGGCTAATGGCTTCAATATCCCCAAAAGGCACGCGAATAAAATCATCATCTAAGGTAAAAAATCCTGCTCTAGCCATTGGATTTGCGGTGGCGGATACGGTCAGTAGGGTGCGTCCATGAAACGATTTTTCCATCACAATCACTTTGGCTTGGGTTTGCCCACGATTTGATGCAAACAGTCGCGCCATTTTTAATGCCGCTTCGTTGGCTTCGGCGCCGCTATTGGCAAAAAATACTTTATCCATGCCTGCGACTTGGCATAACTTTTCACCCGCGCGCTCTTGCCAATCAATACCAAAAAGATTGCTGGTATGTACAAGCGTTGCGGCTTGATCGGCAATCGCGGCAGTGATACGCGGATGACAGTGCCCCAGTCCACAGACAGCAATCCCTGTTAACGCATCCAAATACGGCGTTCCGTCAGCGGTATAAAGGTAACTACCTTGACCTTTAACAAAGCTAATGGGTTGGCGTTTATAGGTGGGAAGTAAATAAGAGCTCATGGGGATTCCTTTAATTATAGTTAGCAAATCATAGCTAGCGCAATCACTAACCAATCAAATCTACGTTATTTAAAAGCGTCTAATTCGTCACTAAACGGGGTGTCTTCTGCACCGACTTTATAGTCCTCATTCGCCCATGCCCCTAAGTCAATGAGCTTACAGCGCGCACTGCAAAATGGCTTAGTGGGGTTATCTGCCCAAACGGTGGGTTTGCCGCAGCGGGGACAGGGGTAAGTTTTGACAAGTGCATTTGATGGGGTGGGCTCGGTTTTAGACATAAACAAAAGGTATTCTTAAAAATGGTGTATCGGAGTATTTGCCATAGTATACTATAAATCCTTTTTTTTGGGCGAATCAAGCGACTGTTCATGCTAAGTCATCAATTTACCAGACCGTTTCAACCCGATCGTATCCGTCATCCCAGAGATTTTCAGCCACTTGCCGCAACATTTTGGCAGCAACCCGCCATTTTTCTTGAAATCGGTGCAGGGAAAGGCAAGCATGCCTTGAGTTTTGCCAGCGATAATGCCAATGCGCATCTCATCGCGATTGAACGCACCGCAGAAAAATATCAAGCCATGCAAAAAATGGCGAATCAAGCGAAGTTGTCTAATTTAACCACTATTCATGCTGATGCCATTGCTTGGGTTACCCATGGTGTACCCGCCCAAAGTTTATCAGGGGTTTTTATTCTTTATCCCAATCCAGAGCCGCATAATCCCAACCAACGCTGGCTCAACATGCCGTTTTTTGAGTGGTTACTGTCTCGGTTAAAACCAGATGGTGAGCTTATACTTGCCAGTAATATTGAAAGTTATATTGATGAAGCCGAGCTTAAAGCACAGACAGTTTGGCAAGTACCGGTGGAGAAAACCCAAGTACCCAATCATAGTGAACGCACGCATTTTGAGGTGAAATACCTAGCGCGTGGCGAGGCCTGTTGGCAACTGAGCATAAAAAAACCGCATGGTTATACCACACGGTTTGATGATTTTAATTCATTCTAATCAGGTTTTAACGCTAGGGGCGTGGTTTGGGTGTCATCGGCACGTACCACATAAGTTTTGGCGATTTTATCATGTAGGCTTAATCGCTCTTTGCTGGTGAGCATCATGACCAAATCAATAACTAACACAACCAAACCAAAAATCGATAAAGAATAAGCCAATGTGGTAAATAACCCACGCATAATGATTAAGTTAAAAAATCCAGGAATGGCATTGGATTGGCGATCCAAAATACGGATGCCCATTATCATCTTACCGATAGTCTGACCACGGCGCATCAATAATAGCACTTGCGCAATCATTAAGCCCCATACCAAAATATTGGTCAACAACAATATATGCTCAGGTAATGCTGACATGAGTTCCATCTGCTGGGCAGATGTCAATCGGGTTTGTCCGGCTTCTGCCCATTTGAGTAACTTATCAAAATTTGGGCTGTTATATAGGGAGATGAACAGTGGCGACGACGCCAATACCATAAGCAGGGTATCTACCAATTTTGCTGCGATACGACTACCGATGCTGGCAAGGTCTAACTGTTTTTTGGCATGAGCAATGTCTTGGTTCGAGCCAAGTTTCTTGGTCAATGTGACCTTGGTAGGGTTAGGGGATTTGTGCGGGTTATTCGCCGAATACCGATCCCAAACATTCTCAGAATCTTCTGAAGGCGATATAGGATTAGGCGTGTTGTTAATAATATAATCGGCTTCATCAGAAGCGGGGTGCTCACGTTGGTGGGTATCGACTGGCAAGCTTTCATTCATCGTTGGACGGTAAAAAAATTGCCCATCTGTCATCGCATTGACTGTGTTCCAGTTATCCATTCCTTGATGCCACATCAAATCAGTGAGTAACACTTGACCTGTCGCAAGCATTTGATTGAGTTGTTCAAGGGTATAAGGGCCGGCTTGCACATTATTGCGAGCTAGAAAAATATGCATGTAATAACTCTACTTCTACAGGGTGGTAAAATTTGAATGACTGTATCTTATTATATGATGTTTTGCAACATCGTGCTAAAAATCGCTTATTATACAAGAGATGTTGTACAAGGCATGCTATTCAAAAAATTGCGATATCCTTATGGATTGAGGTCAACAGTATCTAAACCATTAGCTATGCTTGCTGGTAATGATTGGTAGGTGGTAATTATCTATCATAGGGTTAACCAAAAGTGTGCTAATATTTTTGGTTTAGCCTACGATTATTTTTCTTATTCTTATATTGTCAGATTGTATTTATGTCAGCGATTTATCCAACCACTACCCACATTGATTTTAATCAACCTTGGTATCACTATTTGACTTATTTTGCTAATTTTCCCAAGCTTGACGCAAAACACAGTCATGCAACACACAGTCATGCAACACATAGTCATGCCCCTGCTATCAATATTGTTGAAAATTTGAATGCTTGTCTGGATAGATTTGAGGATGTAAACGCCAGCCGTATAGGCAATTTTGAAAAATTACCGATTCGCTTTGTTGAACAAGCCTGTTTGCCTGAGGGTGAGGCTTATGAGAGTTTTATTGCCAACACAGCTAAAATTCCAACCCGTGACAATCACCATGATTTGCTGAACGGTTTAATTTGGCTGAATTTTCCGCAGTCCAAAGCGGTATTTAACGAACTTCATGCCAAAGATATTTTGCAACATGGTATTCATAACGCCAGAACAGCGCTGCGTAATGCGTTAACCGTATTTGATGAAAATGGCGGCATTGTAGTGAGTTCAGATAGGCTATTGCTTGAACAGTTACAAGCCTTTAAATGGCACGCGGTTTTAGTCACTCATAGAACAAATTGGTTGGGTCAACATCGTACCATTGCCTTTTTTCCATTTGGTCATGCCATGCTTGAAAAATTGGTTAAGCCAAGAAAAAATATCACCAGTCATACCTTGCTGATTTTAGTAGATGAGAGTTGGTTTGAGCAATCTATAGACAGTCAGAGAAACCAGCTTGATACGGCAATTGCTAAGCTATTTCACCAAATGGCAATGCCGAATTTGGCGGATAATGCAGTTAAGCTATCATCCAAAAGCTTTCAACCCTTACCTGTGATGGGTATCCCTGGCTATAGTGCTGACAATGTGATACCCGCATTTTATCAAGATGAGGCTGTTTTTAGGCGTCCAAGAGCGTTCAGCGCGCCTATTTTTCCATTACATGACTGATTACACCAGTGAACAGACAATTTATAGCAGTGGCTAGAGTGGTTGGGGTGATTACCCAGTCTATGAATGTTGCTTGATAAAAGCCGGTTAATCCGTTAGCATTAAAGCAATCTCTAGTTCATTCAGTCGCATTTATTGATGAAACTCATAATGACTAATAAAAATATTGGAGCATCAGCATGACCACCAAAGTCGTCAAAATTGATAATAAAGTTCGTATGATTACAGGTAAATTAGCCCCACATCTTGAAATTCAGTGGGAACACTATACCTTAGCAGAATTACAATCATTGCTTGAGACGGTGGTTCGTTTTGAAATTGAGCACAACTTTCGGCGTCATAAAGATTATAAAGATAGCAAAGGCGCTAACATTCAAGTGTTTAATGATGCCAACGAACTTAAAGTCACAAGTTTAAAAGACGAATTACTAATCATCCACGATAGCCAAATCGATTCACAATAACGATTCACAATGACTATGCATCCGCGAATCAATCAAAATCCAAGCCGAATGACTTGGATTTTTTTATAAGTTAGATTTTTTCGTCATGTGGTTAGTGATTGTTGAAGCAAACTTATCGCCTTAAACGCTCAATGATTGGCATTGATAAAAAAATAATCGATAGCCGTCTAAGCATGGTATAATTGTCAGTTTTTATTGACAAGCGAATGATGGGTGACACGATGAAATACCCTAAAATCTACGACGTAATTGTGATTGGTGGCGGTCATGCTGGCACAGAAGCGGCGCTAGCTGCTGCACGCATGGGTCAACAGACGCTGTTATTGACGCATAATATTGAAACCTTGGGACAGATGAGCTGTAATCCTGCGATTGGCGGGATTGGCAAGTCACATTTGGTGCGTGAAGTCGATGCGTTGGGCGGCGCTATGGCGCTTGCAACCGACAAAGCAGGGATTCAGTTTCGTGTGTTAAATAGCCGTAAAGGTGCCGCTGTCCGTGCTACACGTGCGCAAGCGGATCGTATTTTATATAAAGCGGCGATTCGCCATACTTTAGAGAATCAGCCAAACTTGGATATTTTCCAACAAGCGGCGGATGATATTTTGGTTGAAAACGGCAAAGCGGTAGCCGTGGTTACCCAATCAGGGATTGAATTTGCTTGCGGCGCAGTGGTGTTGACCTCTGGCACTTTTTTAGGTGGTACTATTCATATTGGACTAGAAAACCACAAAGGTGGACGTGCAGGCGATCCACCTTCTATCCGTTTGGCAGATAGATTGCGTGAACTCAAGCTGCCGGTTGGACGCCTTAAAACTGGCACGCCACCACGCATTGATGCGCGTACGGTAGATTTTAGTGTCATGACCGTGCAGCCAGGGGATACACCACTGCCTGTCATGTCGTATTTGGGCGATGTGTCCATGCATCCGCGCCAAATCAACTGCTATATTACCCATACCAATGAACGCACTCATGACATTATCCGCAGCGGGCTGGATCGCTCACCCATGTATTCAGGCGTGATTGAAGGCATCGGTCCCCGTTATTGCCCATCGATTGAAGATAAAATTCATCGGTTTGCTGATAAAGACAGCCATCAGATTTTTATTGAGCCTGAAGGGTTGACCACCCATGAGCTTTATCCCAATGGGATTTCAACAAGTTTACCATTTGATATTCAGTTGGCTTTAGTCCGCTCCATGAAAGGACTGGAAAATGCGCACATCTTGCGTCCTGGCTACGCGATTGAATACGATTATTTTGACCCCCAAAATCTTAAACCAAGCCTTGAGACCAAATCGATTGATAACCTATTTTTTGCCGGTCAAATCAATGGAACGACAGGGTATGAAGAAGCCGCTGCGCAGGGTATCTTAGCTGGCTTAAATGCCGCCCGTCGCACCCAAGGACTGGATGCTTGGACACCGCGCCGCGACCAAGCCTATATCGGTGTATTGGTAGATGATCTCATCACCAATGGAACCAAAGAGCCGTACCGTATGTTTACCAGTCGTGCCGAATACCGTCTACTGCTGCGTGAAGACAATGCCGATCAACGCTTGACAGAAATTGGGCGTGACTTAGGACTGGTGGACGATGAACGTTGGCAAGTGTATAGCGATAAAATGACAGCGATTGAACAAGAAACCGCACGTTTACGCTCGCTTTGGGCAACGCCCACTAATACGCTGGGTCAATCGTTTATCGATAAAACCGGCGAAGTATTGACCAAAGAGAATAACGCGCTTGATTTGTTAAAACGTCCAAACGTGTCATTTGATGATATTAGCGAATTGACCGAATCGCCCGTGTCTGCCGAAGTGGGTGAGCAAATTGAAATTGGTGTCAAATACGCCGGTTATATCGATCGTCAGCAAGTTGAAATTGGTCAGATGAAAAAACTTGAACACACGCTGATTCCAGAGGATTTTACTTATCATGATATCTCTGGGCTTTCCAATGAAATCGTGCAAAAACTTGAAAAAGTGCGCCCAACGACGCTTGCCCAAGCCAGTCGCATTAGCGGCGTCACGCCAGCTGCGGTACAGCTTTTGGCAATGATGATTAAAAAAAGCAAAAAAGCGCGTGAAGTGCTAAGCTCTTAACTTTAGACCATGCTACATAAGTCCCATGGTATTGGTATGTGCCATACTTGGGACTTTTTTATTTTCTACTCAAAAAAATTATTATGCTAACTGCCTTTCTCTTTGCGCTAAAAATTACCTTGCCCAATATCTTGCTGATGTTATTGGGGGTGATGATGCAAAAAAAACAAACCATCAACCAGTCGTTTGTTGAAATCGCCTCTGATATGGTCTTTAATTATTGTCTGCCATGTTTGCTGTTTTTTAGTATTCTAAAAAGTGACATTCATTTTGCGGAGCAGATCGATTTGATTAAATCGGGATTGATGGTCACTTTTGGGCTGTTTTTTCTTGGTGAGCTATTTGCCTATTTTTTTGTCAAAGATAGCCGTGATAAAGGTGTGTTTGTGCAAGGTGTCTTTCGCAGTAACATGGCGATTATGGGGCTGGCGACTGTGACCAACGCCTATGGTAGCCAGGGCGTGAGTATCGGTGCGGTTTATATGGGTCTGTTAACCATTGTGTATAATGTGTTGTCTGTGATTAGCCTAAGCAGAAACGACAACAACAGCCAAGGCGTGGTTAAAAAAGCCATCACCATGACCAAAAAAATCGGGCAAAATCCGTTAATTATTGCGTTGGTATCGGCGTTTGCTTATCAGTTATTGCAGCTGCCGATGCCGCCTGAATTTATCATCAAAACAGGCGAGTTATTGGCGGCGGTAGCGTTACCGTTGGCTTTGATTTGTGCAGGCGCGACACTCGATATCAAGTCGATGCTCAATATGACAGGGGTGTCTATGCAAGCTAGTATCGGTCGAATTATCGTGGCGCCTATCACCGCGGTCGTGGTGGGTGGCTTGATGCAATTATCACCGATACAAATGGGCGTGATGTTTATTATGGTGACATCGCCTGTTGCTGCTGCCAGTTATGTGATGGCTCGCAGCATGGGCGGCAATGAAATATTAGCGGCCAATATTTTAGGATTTACCACCGTGTTTTCTATGTTTAGTCTAGCTATTGGCATGGCGTTGTTACGCCATTTTGGCTTGGCGTAGCACAAAATTGGCTAGGCGTAAATTATTTAAAATAGATTATTCAAAATAGTGTAGCCATTTTAGCGCAACTTCATCAACGTTATCGATACTGTCGGACTTCGGCAACCATTCACGGCTAGCGGTGACCCGAATCGCATTGGTTTGATTGATATCATATTGACTACCAATACTGAGTTTGGGCTGCCAATAGTTTTCGTTATCGCTATCGCCACTTAACCAAAATGGCAGTGTTAATTCCGATATCGCGCGCCAATTTGGACGCAATTCTGTATTGCACCCAATATTGACGCCAAACCCAGCACGATAACCATGATATAAGCCTTTACCAAACTGCGCTGCAATAGTACCCAAGCCATAGCAAATATTGGCGGGCATATCGCCTGTGTCTGGGGCGGCGCTACCGATCGCCACGCTTTTACCAAATTCACCGCTGATATTTGCGACCAAATGATTGTCTGTAGCGCTCTGGTCATCTTTGTTAATAGCCTTGATACCATCAAAGACTCGCTGTAAGCCAATATTGCCACCCCATGAAATACCTTTTTTTGCGCTATTAATCGGATGCAATGAACGCACATCAAATAATCCTAGCTGCTCAAGTTGCACGGTATCTTGATGGTCGGCGTTGTCATGGATGCTAAGACCCATATTCAATGCCGTCAGTTGTGAGCCTATGGGATAGCCATCAATTTTATCCAACGCATCACGATACACCATGCGGTAATTTAAAGTGATAGCCTGGTTACTGTCTAACTTAGGTCGTCCACTGACCCTGTCAAACGACTGCTGACTAACTCCGATATCAAATCGACTTAAAGGATTAGCCAGTTCAGGATTGTCGCGGCTGGGCAATATTTGAGGACTTGACGCTATATCTTGATGGGGATTGTTAAAAGCCTTGGGATGATTTGCCGTGTTGCGGGCATTTAATTGCGCTTGCACAATAGTCGGTGTTGAAGGACTAAAATTGGTAGAGCGAATCAAATTTTCTTGGTTTAACATGCGTACCACTTGGGCGGGGGAAACCATTGGGGAGTCAGTCACTAAAAAATTTTTATCGGGAAAAATAGAATTTAGTAACACCAAAATTTCAGAGGCGCAATTATCGGATAACAGATAATAGGGCAAATTTTGGTCTTTAATTTCCCAAGTTCGATAGGCAAGTTGTTTAACTTGTTTATCGGTGAGATTGAGCTGATATTGCCATACGTTGCGCCCATTATCTTGCAAATATTCTTTGATACCTTGCTGATAATTGGTCATGGTAAATTCGCCTGCATTGCCACCGATACTGGATTTGTAAGCAAATTTTAAAAAATGCTCACCGTCGGTGACTTTCGGGGTGAAGTTCAAATAGTACTGATTGCTAAGGTCGGCATTATCAAATCGCAAAAAACTATGGGCAAACGCAGATGGTGGACTATCTAAATACTCACTGGCAAAAATTAATGAGACTGATTGGGGGTTGATTTTTTGTAGCCATGAATCGAGCGCATCACAATGTTGGTTGGGTAGGATTGAGGTATCGATGGCTAAGTTTTCAATGAGCCACTGTGTGCGAGCGGGAAAGCGACATTGGACAGAGGCATTATTTTTTTCGCTTGGGTGAAATAACTGTGTAAGCATTTCATCAAGTTCTGATTGAGGGTTTTTGGCACCTTGCGCGCTGGCAAAAAATTGTCGTTGGCTCGCTTGTGGATTAAAACGATTGTTGACCCGACTTTCAAAGGGCTGTTTTGTGGTGATTTTTTCAGGATAATACAACAACCGCAGCCACGCTTTTTGGGCAGCTAAGTTTTGCTCATGGGCTGATGTCAATGCCGTTTGCAATGTTTGGGTAGCGGTAATAGACGGCAGTGTAGATAGGGCTGTATGTGACGAGAATTGCTGAGCGGGCACAGGCGATACATGTGACACAGGCGCTGCTAACGCATAATGTTGAGCGGATATTAGGCTTAATACAAAGACTGTTTTAGCCAACTGCTTTTGATTAAAAGCTATTTTCTTTTGATTAAAAACACGGGTTACAGCGTGTTGATGATAGCCGTATTTGAGAGAGTTCATAGCATTGCTCTATTTTATAAGGTAAATTTTCACAACTTTTGATAAGCAAAGCATATAATATCTGTGTGCAAATTAACATTGCCCAATTTGTAATTACGCCATTGTAGGCAGCTAGCCGGCTATAAGACAACTTGCCAAATAGATTTTATCCGCTTACTTTGCTATAATTTTTTAATTATTTAGCAAAATTTTTTTAAACTATTCTGATTTATTGAAGGGTATAAGGACAATTCAGTCATGGATAAACAAGCGATATTATCAGCGTTAACGCCTGAAATTGTTGAAAAATTTCGTCAAGCGATTTCGCTTGGTAAATGGGAAGATGGTAGAAAGTTGACGGAAGAACAGCGTCAAACTTGTATGCAAGCGGTGATGGTGTGGGAGCATGAATTTTTGGGCGTCGAAGAGCGCACTGGCTATATTCATCGACCCAAAAAAGCGGCAGAAGACTGTGATATCGGTCATGATCATCACTACCCAAATAAACCGCAAGATGAAGATGGCGAAAAACCGATTAAATTTAGTTAGGCGATAAAAAAGGCGAGTGCATTATCTCGCCTTTTTTACACTATTTTTTTAAGTACTTCTTATTAGCTAGTTGATTATTTTTCTAAAATGGCGACCACACCTTGTCCGCCCGCCGCACAGATAGAAATCAGCGCACGACCCGATCCCTTTTGATCCAGTAGTTTAGCAGTGCTGGCAAGAATGCGACCACCGGTTGCGGCAAACGGATGCCCTGCAGCAAGTGATGAGCCATTTACGTTAAGTTTACTGCGGTCAATCGCGCCAAGTGGCTTATCAAGACCTAAGCGTTCTTTGCAAAAACTTTCGTCTTCCCACGCAGCAAGTGTAGACAATACCTGTGAGGCAAATGCTTCATGAATTTCATAATAATCAAAGTCTTGCAGCGTTAATCCTGCACGTTCCAACATACGTGGGACAGCATACGCAGGTGCCATTAATAAGCCTTCTTTAACGCCTTTTTTACCTGTAAAATCAACCGCAGCGGTTTCTTGGTAGGTGAGATAAGCAAGCGGTTTTAATCCATTCGCTGCAGCCCACTCATCTGTGCCTAATAACACACAAGATGCGCCATCGGTCAGCGGTGTTGAGTTACCAGCTGTCATAGTTGGATTGGCATTTTTCTTACCAAATACGGGTTTTAATGACGCCAATTTTTCTAACGAAATATCAGGACGTAGATTATTGTCGCGTGTTAAACCCTTAAATGGCGTGATTAAATCATCAAAAAAACCCTCATCGTACGCACGTGCCAAGTTTTTATGGCTATTAAAGGTAAACTCATCTTGTGCTTCACGGGTGATCGCCCATTCAAGGGCAGTGATGGCTTGGTGCTCACCCATTGATAATTTGGTACGAGGTTCACCATTTTGCGGTGCATCAATCAAGTCTTTTGGATTAATGCTTAATAATGCTTGCAAGCGATCTTTATTGGTTTTTGCATTATTAAGTTTTAACAGCGCTTTACGCAGCCCATCACCAATACCTAAAGGGGCATCAGAAGTGGTGTCAACACCGCCTGCAATCCCTGAATCAATCAGCCCCAAGGCGATTTTATTGCTCACCGCGAAAGCCGCTTGTAGTCCAGTACCACACGCCTGTGACACATCATAAGCAGGTGTTTGCGGACTTAACGCCGTGCTTAACACACATTCACGGGTGAGATTGATATCACGGCTTAATTTAATGACCGCGCCCGCTACTACTTCACCCAAGCGTTTATCTTGTAAGTTATAGCGTTCCACCAAGCCGTTAAGCGCAGCTGTCAACATTTCAGAGTTGCTGACATTAGTATATTGACCATTTGAGCGGGCGAACGGAATACGGTTGCCACCTAAAATAGCGACCTTTTTGCCAGCAGGCTGGTGAGTTGGGTGTTGAAAATTGTCCATAGAAAAGTCCTTTTGAGCAATCAATTAAATAAATGAGATAAGCTTAAACCAAATAACTTTTTAAAAATAACTAAACTTTTTAAGTTGCAGTGATGTTACCATAAAACTTAGACAAAAATATCGCCTAAAGGTATATATATAACGATAATTTATATAAATAAGTAAAATCAATAAAATTTTATTTGATATGGCTATTCAATATTGCTCGATTGGTATAGAATTTAGACAGGGATTATTTTTAAATTAGTGTTTTACTCAGTGTTGAAATTAGTATTTAATTGAGCCTTATCTAATAGCCTAAGCAAAACAAACTATTCAAAGGAGTCATTATGTCAGACCATTATTCAGAATTTGTGCAAAATCCATTGGGACGTAAGATTGCCCAAAATTTGGGTTTACCGATGCCAATTAATCTTGAGCGTTACAAAGACGGTCAAGCACCCGTGACAGGCAGTGTCATTTTTGGGGTCAGTGAAAACGCCATTCTAGCAAATGACATCGCCAAAGTATTGGCCAATGTGCAAGCCGATGTCTATCTAGACCCCAATGAGTCAGCGCGTGATGCTTTACAAAATGCGACGATTGACGCCGAGCAGTTCGGCGCGAATCAGTATTTTAAAGTAGCTGTTTTTGATGCTTCAGGTATCAACACAACCCATGAGCTGAAACAAGTTTACAACTTCTTTCATCCGATTGCGCGTTCGATTGACCGCTCAGGTCGCGTCATCGTCATTGGCTTGCCACCTGAAAAATGCACCAGTATCGCACAGGCAGCAGCCCAGCGTGCTTTAGAAGGGTTTGTCAAATCCGTTGGTAAAGAGTTTAAGCGCGGTATCACAAGCCAGCTAATCTATGTAGACCCAAATGCGGCGCAAAACCTTGAATCTACGCTTCGTTTCTTTGCCTCACCGCGTTCTGCTTATGTGTCAGGACAAGTGGTGAGAGTGGGTGAAGGCAACCCAGTCACGGTTGATTGGCAAAAACCTTTAAAAGATAAAACACTGGTTGTGACTGGCGCGAGCCGAGGTATTGGCGAAGCCATCGCAAAGGTATTATCGCGTGATGGCGCACATGTCATCTGTGTCGATGTGGCAGCCCAGCAATCGGACTTGCAAAAAGTAGCAGGTGAGATAGGCGGCTCTACTTTAACATTAGATATCACAGCCGACGATGCCGGTGAAAAAATAGCCGCAGCGGCAGCCAAACGTGGCGGCTTAGATGGTATTGTACATAATGCAGGCATAACGCGTGATAAGACATTGGCAAAAATGGATGATAACATGTGGGATGCCGTCATGAACGTCAATCTTAATGCAGAAGAAAAAATCGATGATTATTTACTCAGTCATGACAGTTTCAATGAAAACGCGAGAATTGTATGCGTATCATCCATTAGCGGTATTGCCGGCAATTTGGGACAGACCAATTATGCCATGAGCAAAGCTGGCGTGATTGGTGCGGTACAAGCGACTGCCCCTACGTTAAACAACGGCATTACCATCAACGCGGTAGCGCCAGGATTTATCGAAACCCAAATGACCGCTGCGATACCTTTTGCGATTCGAGAAGCAGGTCGCAGGATGAACTCAATGAGCCAAGGCGGTTTGCCGATTGATGTGGCTGAGACCATTGCTTGGCTGGCTTGCCCTGCATCGGGCGGCGTCAATGGCAACATTGTCCGCGTCTGTGGTCAAAGTGTGTTGGGTGCGTAATTATTGACGGGCTGAAAAAATCAGTATCGAGCATGTCGCTACTGATTTTTTTTCATTATTTTTTCTAAGTCAAACTTAAACTAAGCTTTATGCAAAAAATCAACAATTAGAGTGTGACATTCGATTATAATAAACTAAGCGCTCAGATTTTGAGATCTGACGGTAATAAAAAATAATGGAATATATCCGAATACTATCTAATCAAATAGCCATTTTTTGGCTCAAGCTTAAAAAGTAAAAAAGTAAGGACAGTCTGTATGTCAGACCAAAATTTTAGTCGTTTGCCAAAACCGCATACCACCTATGCCAATATTATCAAAAGTTTTTTACCCATTGGCGACCAAGACAAATCAGCCAATGCGGTGTTGCCCAATGCTACTTATAGCGTCAATACGCTTGAAATCGACCATGATAATTTAGCCGATTACCGCAGAATTTGTGGTTTTGAAAACAATAGCTACGTGCCGCCGACGTATTTTGCGGTGCTGTCGCAGTCGTTACAGATGAACATGATGGTCAAAGAGCCATTTCCCTTTGCCATGCTCGGCTTGATTCATGTACAAAACAGTGTTACCCAATATCGGCGCATTAAAGATAGCGCAATTTTTAAAATGGCGGTGAGCTTTGCTAACCTGCGCGACCATGATCGCGGTAAGCAATTTGATTTTGTGACTAAAGTTTTTGAAAAAGACGAGCTGGTTTGGGAAGGGACTTCGACCTATTTATCACGCCAAAAACGTCAAAAAACGACTCAAAAACCATCGACGACGCAAGTAGAAGCCAAGCCCACACTTGATAGTAATGATATGCATGAATTTTGGGAAATTCCCGAAGATATTGGGCGTCGCTACGCATTTATCTCTGGGGATTTTAATCTGATTCACTTGCATCCTTTATCTGCCAAAGCATTTGGTTTTCCAAAAGCCATTGCCCATGGTATGTGGACAAAAGCAAAATGTTTGGGTGCGTTGGGTGATTTGCCCGAGAGCTTTACCTGTGATGTGACGTTTAAATTGCCGATTTTTTTGCCCTCTGAAGTGGAGTTTATCGCAAAATTTGATAACCGTGATGAGCAGGTGGATTTTGGTGTGTATGATCCCGCTACACCAAAAGCCAATTTGATTGGGAAAATCACCCAAGCGCAGGCTAAATAATAGCGATAAAAAGAAGGTCAATAAGGGTTCAATGTTAAGCGGCTATTTTTTTAGCAAGGTGTTTTTTAGCACAGGATTTTTTAGGATGCTATTGAAGCAATGAAGGATTTAATGGATTATCAAGCGCTCAATCAACACCTAGCACAACTGTTATCACAATTTGATCTTAATCAAAAGGTAGGTGGCTGCAGTCTGGTCATTTTTCATCAAGGTAAAGCGGTCACTCAATTGGCTCACGGTATCGCAAATGTTGATAAGACTACCCAGCAAGTTACCCCTTGGCAGCCATCCACCCTGTCGCTGAATTTTTCGACAGGCAAGGGGATACTGGTTACTTTGATTCATATTTTAGTGAGTCAAGACCTTTTAGCATATGATAAAACCCTTGCGAGTTATTGGCCAGCGTTTGCCCAAAATGGCAAAGATAGCGTCACTTTGCGTGATATGCTGACGCACGAATCGGGATTATTTAATATTGTCAGTATTACCGAACATGCCAAAGACATGCTAGATTGGCAACTGATGCTCAGTAACGTCGAGCAAATGGCGTTGAATAGTCCAACTAATACGCAGAGTTCAGGTAATAGTTCAGCTAATAAGAAGCAGCCTGTTAATCAATCAACCGAATCCAGTGCGGCTTATAGTGCTTTGGTATCAGGCTGGGTATTGGGTGGGCTGATTGAAAAAGTAACGCAATTACCGCTGCAGCAAGCCCTAGAATATTATTTATTGCAACCGCTTAATTTGGTCGGTCAAGTCTACTTTGGGGTGCCCAAAGACAAAGTCGAGCAGGTTGCCGGTCAAATACGTGCCAAAGAGACTCAGGCCAAGCCTTTACTCACTCAAGATGCTGACTCAACGCTACAATTTTATCAATCATTGCCTTTTTACCCAGCATGGTTAACATTGTCTCAATCAGACAGTCCTTTGACGACGCAGGCCATTAACGCGCTGTATTTTCAACCTGCTAATATCAATATCGAAGATTATAAGTCAGCACTGGTACCCATCGGCAGCAGACAATTTAATTATTATCACCCTATCACGCTACAGGCGAAAATTCCTGCCGCAAATGGTGTCGCCAGTGCGCTAGCGTTGGCTACTATATATTCAATGCTTGCAAATCGCGGTGTTTGGCAAGGTAAAACGCTAATCAATTCTGCTGTTTTTAAGGCGCTTTCAACCATTCACAATGAGCAATTTGACAAAATCATGCCAGCGGTGATGGCATGGCGACTCGGTTACCATCGCGTGTTTAGTCTGTTCCATGATGTGTCTGATGCATTTGGACATATGGGGTATAATGGGTCTATGGCTTGGTGTGATCCTAGTCGCGCATTAGCAGTCAGCTTTGTACATAATTATGATGTAACTATGCTGGGTGATGATCGACAATTTATCTTAAATGAAACGATATTGGATTTTTTTGCTTAGCCTAATTGCTAGGGCTTATTTCTTAGCCTCGTTTTTTAGTCTGTTTTAAATAAGAAAAGGAATGTAATCAATGCAGTATGACAATCAAAATATTTTTGCCAAAATTCTTCGTGGTGAAATTCCTAGCCATAAGGTTTATGAAGATGATAAAACGCTTGCCTTCATGGATATCATGCCGATGGCAGAAGGGCATGTTTTAGTCATTCCAAAATGTGAAGCTGTTGAGTTGTCGGATATGCCAACCGATTATATAGCGGCAGTTTTCAGCACCGCGCAAAAAGTCATGGCAGCGCAGCGCAAGGTATTTAATCGCCAAGGTATTGTGCAGATGCAGTTAAATAATGCTGAGGCAGGACAATCGGTATTTCATTACCACGTTCATTTGATTCCAAGCAGTATCTATCATCTTGGTTTGCATGAAGATCGACAAGGCGATCATGAACGCTTAGCAGTATTGGCTAGTCAATTAAAATCAGCAATTGCAGATTAACTAAATGCTTGTAATTAGCAAATGGCTAAAACCCAATCACCTATTTGCAAGCCGGTAAGATAGTGGTGGAGGTACAAATCGGCAAAAACCCCGCATCGGTTAAAACATCTTGTGCTTTTGCCGATTTTAGATAATCCACAAAGATTTGACTGGTGGAAGGTTGATTCAAAATTATCCCATCTTGCAGAATTGGCGGATAACTATTTTTAGGCAGTATCAAATAGTTATTGCTTAGCGTATTCACATTTTGCAGGGCAATGTGATTGGGTTTATTCAATACTTGCGAGAGGCTTACAAATCCAAAATCTGCTTTCCCACTTTCAGTTAACGCAAAAGTTTCATCTAGGGTATTGGTATAAATCATCTTAGGCTTGATATTATTATAAAGGTTTTGATTGACCAACCAGGCTTCTGCTGCCACGCCATAAGCTAAATTCTCTGGATTGGCTATCGCTAAACTAAAGGGTTTATTGTCGAGCATCAACTGATCGAGCGTGGTAGTAGGGCTAATGTCCATAGGATATTTATGACTATAAAGCACTAACTGACCCCGAGTATAAGTAAAAGGCGATGATTTAACACCCTTAACACTGGCAAGCATTTGCTTTGGGTAAGTCTGATTACCCGATAAATAAATATCAAAGTTTTGTGGATTGGCATTTACCGTATTATAGAGCGCAGTATTAGGCGCAAAAGTAATTTGAATCTTTATATTCGGGTAATTATGGTTAAAATCTGATACCAAGATAGGCAATACCATGCGAAGATTGGAAAAAGCGGCAATACGTAGAGTTTCAGTCGCTTTGGGTGAAGAGGCAACAGGCGCATTGGTTGAAATTGTTTTGGCAGGTTCTTTGCTCGATTGATTATTAGCCGCCGTTGAATTTTGATTGTTATTTGAAGAATTACAACCCGCCATTAATGCTGTGACAATAAATAGCATCCTATTAAAAAAGATCGAGGCAGGTTGATTAAAAGTCATAAATTAACAAATTTTACCCTAGTTTTAGCGATATTATGATTAAGTGGCGGGCAAGAATACTATACAAAGTAGTAAGTAAGTGTGTAAAAAACGTATCGATTTTATTGAAAAATTATTTTTTACGTATTTCTCATTCTGAGGGAAAAATAATTGAAAAAGTTGTTGCAAAAAAAAATAAAGTTGCTAAAATACCACCCCACATAGCCGATTAGAGATAAACTAAAAAGCTATAGCCATCTATGCCAGTGTGGTGAAATTGGTAGACACGACGGATTCAAAATCCGTTGCCTTTAAAAGCGTGTCGGTTCGAGTCCGACCACTGGTACCAAATTAAAGCTCCTGATAACAGGGGCTTTTTTTTGAATCAAAGTTTCCCCATAAAAAATTGCTGTATAAATGATTAAGATGTTATGTCTAATTGTTTATCAAGCAAATCTATAATGCTATAATGGATTAAATGTTAACCAGCAGAAGTGCTAACACTTTTCTTGGTAGCTTGCGTATCAATTAATTTGTTAAGATGGTTGTGTTACTTAAATTTACAAAATTTACAAGCCTGTAGCATTAAACTTTTATTACAATTACCCATCCTATTGGCTGATACTGTTAGATTTTGCCTTTTTACTCTACGAGTTTTTATTCTACGAGATTGTCACATGTTAGCAAAGCTTATAAAATTATCTCCTATCATCTTTGCACTTTCATTTGCTGGATGCAGCTCTAAAACAGCAATTACTAGCGGTATGAATGTGGGTAAATTGCCCGAATCGACAGCACCCGACCAACCCGTGTCGTTTGTAGCAGATAATGGCATGCGGTTTAATGTGACCGAACTATCGGCAAATAATATTCCAGTGCCTAACCTATTAGGGCCGAGAACTATCTCTTTTCCACCTGTTTCAAAGTCCGCTGCAACCTATAGTACAATTGCAAAAGGCGATGTGATTGAAATATTCTTACCAGGATATCCTGAAATCACGCAAGGTGTTCAATCGGCAGGAAATAGTATTTATGCAAGTGGCTACCTAGTCGACCAAAGCGGTTTTTTGCAGTTTCCCATGATAGGGCGAGTGAAAGCAGAAGGTTTAACAGTTTCACAACTCACCAACCAAATAGCCAGCCGTTTATCTCGCTATCTTAAACACCCAGATCCTCAGGTAAGAGTTCTATCCTATCGTGGGCATAAGTTCTATGTCGATGGCCAGGTAAAATCGCCTGGACAATATGATATCGCGGATCAGCCCGTCAATCTGTATACAGCAATCAGTATGGCAGGCGGTACTATTAATACCTCAGATACCAATAATATTCAACTGATACGCGACGGCAGAGTCTATAATTTTGGTTTTAAGTCGCTGCAAAATGCGGGATATTCCCCAAATTCGCTATATTTGAGAAATGGCGATACCATCAAGGTCGGTGATATTACCAATCATAAAGTCACGGTAATGGGTGAGTTTACCAAACCCAGCACTATCCAAATTCCTGAAAATGGATTAAGTTTGATTAGCGCGATTGGGGAAGCCAACGGTATGGTGCCTACCTCTGCAAATGCCAAAAAGGTATACGTACTAAGAGAAAATAGTTACCAAAACGAGTCAAATATCTATCATATTGATTTAACTTCCATTACAAATTTTTCGGTTGCAAATCGATTTAAAATGCAGCCGGGTGATGTCGTGTATGTAGATCCAACAGGTCTGACGCGTTGGAATCGTGTAATTAGTCAAATCTTACCATTAACTTCAATTACAAGTGTGGCTAGCAGTTTTTAACGAATGGAAATTAACGATGTCATTTAAAAAAATTTTAGTGGTATGCGTCGGGAATATCTGCCGCAGCCCTATCGGTGAAGCGCTATTACAGAAACAACATCCTAATTTAACCGTTAAATCAGCGGGATTAAGCGCATTAGTAGGCGAAGGGGCCGATGAAAAAGCCATTCAAGTCATGGATGAATGGAATGTTGATATGCGTAGTCATCGCGCCCAGCAGCTTACCCAAGAATTGATGCAAACCTTTGATTTAGTACTGTGTATGTCCAAAGATCAAGAGAATTGGATGAAACAAAATTACTCAAGCCAACGTGGAAAAGTATATCGGATTGGCCATTGGATAAATGAAAATGTAGCCGATCCTTATAAACTACCCATTGAAAAATTTTATGAAAGTCGAGCAGTGCTCAGTAAAGCCGTAGAAAGCTGGAAGGATAAATTAGCGTAAATGCTGAAGCTAACAGGTTTTTCGAAATTATCCGCAAGGTTTATTTATTCTGTAACAATTAAAGTGTATTTTATCGTAGTTTAGCATCAAGTGAGTAAGCATGGATCAGAAAGTGAATGATGATGAAATTGATTTAAGAGCGTTAATCGCGGTCTTATTAAATCATTGGAAATTAATTGTATCAATGCTGTTACTTGGTTTATTAGGCGGTCTCTATTATGCCCAATCGGCAACGCCTATCTATAAAACAAATTCATTGATCCAAGTTGACAAAAAATCCTCAGGTGTATCTGCTTTAGGTGAGGATGTTGCCGATCTTCTAAACGCTCAAGATGGTTCTGCGCAAACAGAAGTAGAAATTATTAATTCTCGCATGATTTTATGGCCTGTCATCAATCAATTACATTTGGATTTAACTGTCAATCAGCTTCAAGACAGTTTCTTAGACAAATTACTGATCAAGAAAAATTCTTTAGTTAGTCATACAGACAATGGGGTGGGTAATTTAAAGGCTGGATTGTGGTTAGCTGAATTTAATGTCCCTTTGGCTTATCAGAATAAAAATTTCACTTTAACCGCCATAGACAGCCAAAATTTTAAATTGATCTCTCCTGATGACGCAGAGTTTACGGGTAAAGTTGCAACGGCATCGCGTTTTAAAACGAGTGCAGGTAATATTGATATTCAAGTGACCTCATTAGCCCCGGGTTATTCTTATAACTTGAGTAAACTTACACCGGCTAAGGCGATAGAAAACCTTAGAAAAAATCTTGCGGTGGCTGAAAAAGGTAAACAAACGGGCATTTTAGACGCTTCACTTACAGGCGCTAATCAAGATGAAATTACTCATACCTTAACCCGCATCGTTAAAATGTATGAAACGCAAAATCTTGATAAAAGTAGCGCGGAAACGACTAAAACACTTGCATTTATGCAAGAGCAACTGCCTAAACTCAAATCAAAACTTGCCGAAGCAGAAGCAAAATTTAATAATTTTCGTGAGCAAAATGCGACAGTTGATATTGATAAAGAAGCTGAATTAGCTATCAAAGTAAGATCTGAGATTGAAACCAACCTGCGCGAACTTGAACTAAAACGAGCAGAATTATCTGAGCGTTATACGGATGAATATCCGGTATTAAAGCAATTAAATATGCAAATACAAGAGCTAAAAGACAAGGAAGACGCTCTTGAACAAAATATCACGCGTATTCCAGAGGTGCAACGTCAGTTTTTAGAGTTATCGAGTGATGTTAAGATTAGCAATGAAATTTATTTAAATATGCTCAAAAACTACGAGCAATTACAAATTGTCAAATCTGGACAATTGGGTAATGTACGCATTATAGATTTACCCATTAACACCTATGAACCTATTGCACCAAAAAAAGCGCAAATTGTCCTAATTGCGACTCTTTTAGGTTTGCTGTTAGGCATCGGACTAGCATTCTTAAAATCATTGCTGTTCGCCGGCGTGAAAGATTTAGAAGAATTAGAAAACAATACGGATATTCCGGTGATTGGTGTCATTCCTCATTCGCCTCGATTAACGCGGTTATTAAAAAGTAAATCAACTAAAATTCCTTTGGTTGAGCAAATCGAACCTGAAGGGGTTGTCAGTGAGGGCTTTAAATCCATTCGCACTCATTTATTGTTTAATGCAACAAAATCCAATGGCAATACGTTGTTGATAACAAGTGCAGGACCTGGTGTCGGTAAGTCATTTATTGCCGCCAACCTTGCCGTGGCGATGGCGATGACAGGTAAACGTGTCCTGTTAATTGACGCGGATGCTAGGTTAGGTCATCTGCAAGATCGATTTAATTTGCCAAATATCAATGGACTGGTTGATTATTTGGTTGATGATACCATTGATGCAGCTAATAGCAGCTATATGATTCAAACCACACTATATGAAAATCTGCATTTTATACCTAGGGGCAAAGGCCATAGCCTCGCTTCAGAATTGATCCTAAATGGAAAAATGAAAGCGCTTCTAGATTTTTATCGTCAGTTTTATGATTATATCATTATCGACACTTCACCTGTAATGGGCACTTCAGATGCACTATCTATAGGGCAATTGGTTGATTCAGTCTTATTCGTGGTACGATATGACGTTTCAAACGTAAAACAGGTGAATTATGCAGTCGAAAAACTACAACGTGCGAATGTTAAAGTAGAAGGAATTATTTTCAACGATGCGAAACAATCGATAATTGGTGCCTATAATTATCACTATGGTTATGAATACAAATCAAAAAATTCTTAGCGGTTAAATTAAAAAACTGAATTCCAATTTTGAAATAAGATCATATTATTTAGGGTAATTTTTATGATAAAAAGAATATTTGATATTTTTGTTGCAATAGTAGTCTTAATTGTCCTATTGCCTATCTATATTTTAGTTTCGATGTTGATTTGGATTTTTATGGGCAGACCAATTTTTTTTATTCAACAAAGAGCTGGAATACATGGAAAACCATTTAATATTATTAAATTTAGGACCATGAAAGAATTGTTTGATAAAAAAGGTGAATGCCTACCCGATGAAAAAAGAATTACTAGAATTGGTAAATTTTTGAGAGCAACTAGTTTAGATGAATTGCCTCAGATATTTAATATTTTGAAAGGTGAAATGAGCCTTGTAGGTCCTCGTCCACAAATGTACGAATTTATGGAACATTATTCTGAAACGCAAAAGCGTCGACACGAAGTTCGACCTGGTATCACGGGATTAGCGCAAGTCAATGGTAGGAATAATTTATCATGGGAGGAGAAGTTTAAATTAGATGTTGACTATGTAGATAATCATAATATGATTATGGATTTGAAAATCATATTAAAAACGGTAGTTGTCTTACTTAAACGTGAAGGAATTAATAATCCTGAGGTAACTGTGGGAGCGACTAGATTTATGAATGATTCCTAGAATCTATATTCAAAAAATTAATTAAAGTTGACCAAACGCATGGCAGAGTTGGCGTGTCAAGCGATGGCTGCACACCAATCAAAAACCACTATCAGTATGGTGAGATTTGGTAATGTATTAGGGTCATCGGGTTCTGTCGTACCGCTGTTTAATAAACAAATTGCCGCAGGACGGCCTATCACCTTGACGCATCCAGATGTGACAAGGTATTTCATGACGATTCCTGAAGTAGCTCAGCTGGTTATCCAAGCAGGGGCAATGGCAAATGGCAGCGAGGTGTTTGTGCTGGATATGGGTGAGCCAGTCAAGATTATGGACTTGGCCAAACGTATGATTACGTTGAGTGGACTTAAAATCAAAAACCAACGTAACCCTAATTGTGATATTGAAATTGTCATTGCGGGTTTACGCCCCGGTGAAAAACTGTATGAAGAGCTGATTATTGATGGGGATAATATTGAAACAACTCAACACCCACTTATTATGAAAGCCAAAGAACATTTTTATAGCTTTGATGAAATAACAAACGAAGTAGATGCAGTTCAAATGCAGAATAATAGTACTAAAGATACGCATTGGCTTAGGGCGGAGTTCTTTAAATATGTAGAGGGGTATAAGCCTAAGGTATAAATCTATGATTAAAAAGTAGAGTTGTTAAGTTTTAATGAATTAAACGATACCTTCTTTCAGTTGCAATTTAGGCTTTTGTCAATTATGCATAAACAAATCATGTCTAATATATTCTGGCTAATTGCAGAAAAGATTATTACAATTATTTTGGTATTTTATGTAGAAGGGGTTATTGCAAGATTATTATCACAAGCAGATTATGGCAAATGGATATACAGTGTAAATTTAGTCCTATTGCTTAGCTCTCTAAGCTTAATTGTGGGTGCTGAAGTATTGGTTCCCACCTTGAGCAAACACAAAAAAATAACCGATTCATTGTTATTTAATACCTTTATTATTCGTTTGGTATTTGGTTTTTTTGCGTCATTCTGTACATTTATTTATGTTAATTTTTTTGTTACTGATGTTATCTTAAAGAGCTTTCTAGGTGCCTTGGCACTGGTTTTGCTGTTAAATGAACCTTTTGGTGTAGTGACGAGTTATTTTCAATCAAAGGTCAATATATTGCCAGTTACGATAGTGCGCATCATAGCTCTAGGTGTACGGGCGTTGGTGGCAACGGTTATATTAAAATGGGCATTGAGTATTGATTATATACCTTGGTCTCGAGTGTTAGAAAGCGTGACCAGTGCGATAGGGCTTTCTTTATTGTATATTATTTATAGAGGCAAAATCCGTTTTAACTTTTCCAAAAAAATATCAAAAATATTGTTTTATCGAGGGCTGTTATTATGGCCTTCATTAATGATGATGTATTTTTTTCAACGGATTGATAGATTTTTTATTGAGCATTATTTAAGTTTTGATTATTTGGCATTATATGGCATCAGTGTTCAGATAATAGAACAAGCGACTTTATTATTTGGTATGGTGGTACAGTCAATTGCACCGATATATATCTTTAATAAAATGTCTGATGCAGAAAGATTTGGTAAACTCAATCGCATTGTTATGCTCATGGTAGGGCTTTCAATCCTCAGTATCATTGTTGGATATTTTTTGATACCTTTCTTTATCCAGTTGGTTTATGGTAAAAGTTATGATGGTGCTATCCCGATTACGATTGGATTATTGCCGAGTTTGTTATTTTTTAGTATTGATACGGTATTAACACAATATTTTTATGCTAAAAATTTGGGAAATAAACTAATTTATAAATGGATAGTTATGGCGATGTTCACTTGCATGAACTATTGGCTATGTCTCGATATACTCCAATTAAAATCAGCCATTTTGACCTACAATCTCAATTACTTTATTATGTTAGTTATTACAATTATTTTGTTTAGAAGATATATTTATGAAAAATAATAAAGAAGTAAATCTAACTATTTTTACGCCTACTTATAATCGAGCTCATACTTTGCCAAGGGTGTTTGAAAGTCTTGAAATCCAAACCCTCAAAAACTTTGAATGGTTAATTATTGATGATGGCTCAACGGATAATACTGAAGAAGTGGTCAATAGTTTTTATAGTAAAGCAAGTTTTCCAATTAGATATGTTAAACAAGAAAATGCAGGTAAACAGGCAGCATGGAATAAAGCAGTAGGCTTAGCTAACGGTAAATATTTTTGTGGTTTAGATTCAGATGATGCGTTATATTCTAAAGATAATGTAAAAGAAGTTTTTGAGAACCACATTAGCTTATTACAAGATCCTACTATTGCGGGCTTAAGATTTTTAGCATTTTCAAATATCCAAAATGATTTTCATGGCAAAAAACTATCTGATAAAGTGGTAATTTGCTCATGGTTTGATGAGTTTAAAGCTCCAGAAAATTTTGGAGAACGTATTGATATCTTTAAAACAAATCTATTAAAAAATTTCTTGTATCCAATTAGAAATGAAACGAAATTTATTCCAGAAATTTGGTTTTACACTACTATATCAGCGGCACAATATAAATTTGCCTATATTCCTGAGCCTTTGAGAATGTTTTACGATGATGTTACAAATAATCGCTTGGGAAGAAGTAATATAGCCAAACATGCAGAAGGTCATTATATTTCTAGGGCAATTATGCTTAAAGAAATACCAACTGAAGTTTTCGTATCTAATCCTATGGCTTGGGCTAAATCTATTGTAAGATTTGGACAATGTGCCAATTCGTTGGGTGTTCCTATATTTAAGAGAATTGAAGATACAAATCTAAACTATGCTTTAATCTCTTATTTATTCAGATTTATGTAATTTTAAGGTTAATTTATGAAGAATGTCTGTTTTCTTATAGGAAATCTGAATAATTCAGGCGGTACTGAACGTGTTACTAGCTTAATAGCCAATAAGTTATGCGAAGACAATCGCTATAATATTTTTATTCTAAGTCTATGGGAAGGACAAAAACCTTTTTTTTCTCTAAATACAGATGTAAAAACGTATTCTTTATACAATATTAAACCATCATTCAAAAAACAACTTTTTCCTACTATTAAAAAAATACGTAATTTTGTTAAATATAATAAGATTGATGTTTTAATAGACGTGGATAGTATATTGTGTGTTTTTACAGTTCCTGCCTTAATAGGATTGAGGACTAAGCATATTTGTTGGGAACATTTTACATTTAATACAAATCTTGGAATCAAGCAAAGAGATTTAGGAAGAAAATTAGCAGCAAGATATTGTGATTATGTCGTCACTTTGACCAATAGGGATAAGGAGTTGTGGGAAGAAGGACTAGAGAAAATTAATGCAAAAATAGTTGCCATTCCTAATCCCACCCCTTATGAGAATTGTAATAATCAACCAAGCTTGGATAGTAAGGTAGTCCTAGCAGTAGGAAGATTAACTTATTCAAAAGGTTTTGATTTATTGTTGCAGGCTTGGAAACAGGTAGTGTCAGTAAAAGAAGATTGGAAATTACAGATAGTAGGAAATGGTGAAGATGAAAGTAAACTCAAAACTTTGGCGGATCAATTAAACATTATCGACAGTGTTGAATTTATACCAGCTACTCAAAATATTGCTGAATATTATCAATCAGCATCTATCTTTTGTTTAAGCTCTCGATTTGAAGGTTTTGGCATGGTTATTTTGGAAGCGATGTCTTTTGGCCTGCCTGTAGTAAGTTTTAACTGTGAAGTTGGTCCAAATGAACTTATTAATCATCATTATAATGGGCTGTTAGCTGAACCGTTGAATATTACAGATTTGAGCGATTGTATATTAGAAATGATCAATGTGCCTGATGAGAGTTATAAAAAATACGTTTTAAATAGCAAAATGTATTCGACCAAATATTTAATTGGAAATATTGTAGATAAATGGATAGAAATAATTTAAGGTAATGAATCAAAGGCGGCGATACAAAAAGTGTGTTCATAAAATCTATTGCTAATTAAAAATAGTATATATAGCTTTTTAAAATGCTTCTAAATCAATTAAATATTTAAAAATAAGATTTTTCCTTTTTAGGAAGTAGTATGATTATTTATTCTTGTGTATATATTATGCTGCTCTTAGCGGTTTTTTTGCAATATTTTCATAAAAGAGAATTTGCTTTTATTTGCTTTTGGTTAGGTTTTTTATCAGCTACATTGATAAATGCTTTTAGGGATATGATAGGCGGTTATGATGTATATATATATGCAGAGGTCTATGAAAATTCAGATTATGATGGTAACGTTTTCAAATGGGAGTGGGGATTCTATAATCTCGGAAGATTGATTCATTTTTTCAGTGGAAATAGGTACTTTTATTTTGCAATATTAGCGACAATTATTATGTTTAGCTACTTAATAGTGGCTCAAAAACAGAAAAAACGATTTAATTATTATTTAGTGTTTTTTTTAATATTTTGTAAACTTTATTTTTATTCATTTGTATATTTAAGACAGAGCCTAGCTATTATATTTATTTGGTTTGGTTTTCTTTACTATGTAAATAATCAGAGGTTGAACGGTAGATTACTTTCATTAATAGCAGGTCTGTTTCATATCAGTGGGTTAGTTTCACTTTCAATGTTCCTTAAGAGATCTATTTTTTCAAGAAATACAGTATTTTTCTTGTTTATTTCAGGGTTTTTATTAATTTTTGTCTCATCAACTACGCAAATTTTCTCAATTTTGGGGAGTGCGTTAGAAAATAATAAAGCAAGTATATATGGTGAGAATGGATCTTTATTCAACTTTTTCTATTTGATAGAAGCCGCCATATTGTTTCTTTGGCTATCTATTCGTTTTAAAGTATATAATTTAGAGAGTTATAAATACCAAATGGTATATAATGCCTCAACGCTTTATATGTTTTTCTTATTGCTATCAGTTACTAATGCTACAGCGGCAAGATTTACTTGGTATTTTTTAATTGGTCCATTAATGTTTATTGTTCATGAAATTGAATCAAGACGCAAAAATAGTGACCTAATATTGTTATCAGTTTTGCTCTATTTTAGTTTAGTATTTTTCAGAGTTATGTTTGTGTGGGATGGGGGAGACTTCATGCCATATAAATCAATTTTCAATGATGAACCAAGGCATGGACGATGGGAGTTTATGGAGTATCGTTCAAAATGATGAGAATAAAATGAAAATTTTATATGTTATTACAGGTTTAGGGCTAGGCGGTGCAGAGAAAGTCGTCTGTGATTTAGCTGACCAAATGGTTTTAAAGGGTCATGAAGTTAAAATAGCATATTTGACAGGAGATAGGCTTGTGATACCGAAATCTCCTGACGTTGAAGTCATATATTTAGCGTTAAATGGTATAAAATCTTTTATTCCTGCATCTAGCCAATACCGTAACATATTAAGAAGCTTCCGTCCTGATGTAGTTCATGCTCACATGGTTCACGCCAATATTTTTGTAAGATTAAACCGTATTAATCAAAAATTTCCTAAACTTATATGTACTGCCCATAATTCTAATGAAGGTGGTAAAATACGGATGTTAGCATACAGATATACCAACTTATTATCTGATATAAATACAAATGTCAGTGAGGACGCATCGCAGGCGTTAATTGATAAAGGTGCATTTACAAAAGATAATTTAATGACAGTTTATAATGGTATTGATCTAAATAAGTTTAATATTAATAAGGCTCAAAATAACTTTATCTCTGTACATCAAAATATTATAAAATGCATCTCGGTTGGTAGGTTTAATGAACAAAAGGATTATCCAAATTTATTAAATGCAATCGCACTATTAGAAAAAAAGTTGGAAATTCCAGTTAAGTTTCAGATTGCTGGTGATGGTGTATTACGTTTAGAATTGGAAAATTTGATTAATAAATTAAATTTAAATGCTTATGTAGAACTATTGGGAAATAGAAAAGATATACCTCAGCTTTTAAATAATTCTAAGTTTTTTATCTTATCATCTAAGCATGAGGGGTTACCAACAGTAGTTATTGAGGCTATGGCTTGTGGATGTTTTGTTATAGCGACAGATTGTGGTGGCACAGCGGAAATTATGGGCGATACAGGCATATTAGTACCGCCACAAGATTCACAAGCACTTGCCCAAGCCATGCAACAGGCGCTTAGTTTGACGGATGAACAAATCGAAGTGAATAATAAACGAGCTAGAAAACGCATTGAAGAGCTTTTCTCATTAGAAAAAAGCGTTGAAAAATGGTTAGAAATTTATGAAGCAAAACAATAAAATACTGCTGATTGGTACAACAGCTGAATGTGTATATAATTTTAGAAAAGATTTAATTCTCACATTGGTAGCTAAAGGCTATGAAGTCTATGCTTTCACGACTGATTATATTCCTAGCGAACTCGAGAAAATTTCGGCATTAGGTGCCACTCCAGTCCCTTATGTTTTTAGTAGGGGAGGATTAAATCCACTTAATGAAATTAAAAATACTATTTTTCTCTACCAAAAAATCAAAAAAATAAATCCTTACCTAGTCTTAAGTTATTTTGCTAAACCTGCTATTTTTGGTACTCTTGCTGCAAAAATGGCAAAAGTTCCCAGAATTTTTGCTATGTTAGAAGGGTTGGGTTATACGTTTACTGAGCAGCCAGTAGGGCTAAGTACTAAAACCAAATTTATTAAACAATCCCAAATTGCATTATTTAAATTGTCATTACCATTAGCAGATGGCGTTATATTTTTAAACCATGACGACCCAAAAGACTTATTAGAAAATAATAAAATACGAGTAAATAAGATACATATTTTAGGTGGTATAGGAATAAACTTAGAAGATTTCTCATATGCAATAAGATATCCTGAAAAAGATATGAAATTTTTATTCATTGGTAGATTACTCAAAGAAAAAGGAATCCATGAGTTTGTTCAGGCAGCAAAAATCGTAAAAAATCGGTATCCTAGTACAAAATTCATTGTCTTAGGGGGTATTGATAAGAGTAATTTAGGTTCCCTAACAGAAATAGAAATTAAGAAGTTAGTAGAAACAAACTTGATTATTCATCCAGGCAGAGTAGATAATATTGTTGAATGGATCGTAGAG
This sequence comes from Moraxella sp. CTOTU48268, assembly GCF_032069585.1. Classification (NCBI taxonomy): domain Bacteria; kingdom Pseudomonadati; phylum Pseudomonadota; class Gammaproteobacteria; order Moraxellales; family Moraxellaceae; genus Moraxella; species Moraxella sp. CTOTU48268. Next base: position 15,455 of record NZ_DAMALV010000002.1, on the reverse strand, counting down.
AGTGATGTATTTGTATTACCATCATACAGAGAAGGCATACCCAAAAGCACACAAGAAGCAATGGCAATTGGGCGTGCTGTCATAACGACTGATGTGCCAGGATGTCGTGAAACCGTAATTGATGGTGTGAACGGTTTTATTATTCCCAAATGGAATCCCCAAGCTTTAGCCGAAAAAATGATCTATTTTATTGAAAATCCTAAAAAAATTACTGAAATGGGTAATGAAAGTTGTAAAATAGCACAAGAGAGATTTGATTCTGCTAAGGTTAATGATCGGCTGTTAGAGATATTAAATTTATAATTCATATTAACGATATATTGACGCCTAAATTACTAGCCGAAACAGATAAAGAAATGATCAAGACTTTATCACTAAAAAAATATTTTGGCTATATTATGAAAACAGCTTTGGGTAAAGGAAGTGGTGATGCAGTTAAACAATATAAAATTTCTTAAGCTGCCTTTAGCAATTAGCGTTGCGCTATTGTGTAGCTTTTCTGCACATGCAGGTCAATTAGTTCAAATTGATAGTGAGCTACGTCAAACACTTGAGATTTTAAAACTCAACGGCGTTTTAAATGTTGATATATCAACATGGCCGATTAGTTCAGAAGCCATAGAGACAGCCTTGAGTCAAGCAAAGCCCAAATCAGACAATGATAAACTGTTACTGGGTAAAGTTAAACAAAAGCTTGAAGCCAACGATGTATCCAAGCTACAAATAGTAAGCAACATCAATGGTGACGAGCGTGCTGTGTTTAGCGGATTTAATACCGAAGGCAATACGGTGACGCCTTTAGGTGTTAGTTTTTCTCATAGTCATGCAGGTGATAACATTGATTACAAAATTCAAGGCACCTTAAATGTCGATGATGATGAGCCTAGCAAGTTATCTAATCTTGATGGCAGCTACCTCGGCACAAAATTAGGCAATCATCGCCTTGCCTTTGGTAGTATTCCGGTATGGTGGGGCAACGGGGTTGATGGCAGTTTAATTCGCAGTGATGCGGCTAGACCTGTCACGGGCTTTTTAATGCAGCGCGCCAATAATACTCCTATTAATTTTCCTGTGTTATCAAAACTGGGGAATTTTAATTACCAAATAACAGCTGGGCAATTACAAGATTATCAGGCAGTGCCTGATGCAAAGCTCATCGGTATGCGGGCAAGTTTTCAACCGCATGAAGCCTTTCAAATCGGCGCATCTCGTACAATTACGTGGGGTGGAGATGGGCGAGATGAAAGCCTGAAATCATTTGGAAAAGCCTTGACTGGTAAATATGACAATCCCGATAATGCCGAAAATGATATTTCAAACCAAATTGCGGGTATTGATGCACAATTAAACTTAAGGCCTATCGTAAACCTACCAATGAGCTTATATGGTGAGTTTATCGGTGAGGACGAAGCAGGCGGTTTACCGAGTAAACATGCTTATTTGGCAGGGTTAAAAGGTGCGATTCCACTGTTTCAACAGCCTTGGCTCTGGCATGCAGTATGGGCGAATACTTATTATGATTTGGATAAAAGTGGTGTAATGTATAATCATCATGTCTTTACAGATGGTTATTATCAAAAGGGCTTGCCGCTAGGTCATCCGATAGGTGGGGATGGTGAAATCATTAGTGTGGGGCTATCAGGTAATATTAACGCTAACAACCAGCTCGGGTTAAAATACGCCAACGCCAAAGTGAATCAGTCTAATCAAGTGATTAATGCTGCCTTCCCAACCAAGCAAGATTTGGATATTGTCGAAGCCGATTGGAAACATAAATACAATGACAAAACCTCGGTTAAAATGGGTATTTGGGGTAAAAAAGACAGCATCAGCGATGATAAAGATGCGGGTGGTAATTTGGTGTTAGAGTATAGCTACTAATTTTGAGTTATAAAAAAAGCCCAAGCAGGGCTTTTTTTATGATTTTACGGTTTAACTTTTACTGTTCGACAAACGCGCGTTCAACCACATAATCGCCTGTGCCGCCCATGCGTGGCGAGGGTTTAAGACCAAATTCATCGAGTAGTGCCGCCACATCTTTATTCATGGACGGGCTACCACAAATCATTGCGCGGTCATCGCTTGGATTGATGGGTGGTAATCCGATGTCTTGGAACAACTTGCCTGATTTCATTAGATCGGTCATACGCCCTTCATTGCGGAACGGCTCACGCGTGACGGTGGGGTAATAGATAAGTTTATCTTTAACGTATTCACTCAGCAGCTCATCTTCAAACAAAGATTTTTCAAACATCTCACGGTAGCCTAGCTCACTCACATAACGTACGCCATGCACCACGATAACTTTCTCAAAACGCTCATACACTTCTGGGTCACGGGCAAGTGACAAAAATGGTGCCAAGCCTGTACCCGTTGCTAGCATATACAAATGCTTGCCAGGGTTTAGGTCATCAAGCACGAGGGTGCCAGTGGGTTTTTTGCTCACCAATAATTTATCACCCACTTTGATATGCTGTAAAATAGACGTCAAAGGACCATCTTGGACTTTGATAGAATAAAATTCGAGCTCTTCATCATAGTTGGTGCTGGCAATAGAGTAGGCACGCATCAAAGGTTTTCCATTGACTTCCAGACCAATCATGGCAAATTCACCATTCCTAAAACGTAAACCTGCATTACGGGTAGTTTTTAGGGTAAATAATGTGTCATTCCAATGATGCACATAGGTAACGGTTTCTTCATAAAATTTTGACATAGCGCCCAACCTTGTATTGGTCATAAATAAAAATAAAACTGGATAAAGAATAAAAATAGCGGGTTAATATTGACATTCTGGGGCGATATGATAGCAAATTTTTGATGAATTAGTCGAATTTGGGCGTAAAAAAATGGCATAATCATAGTTTAAAATATCATATTTTAACGACCCATTATGTTACCACAACAAATTACCCTGCCGATTATCGGCATTGTGAACTCCCCGCTTAAGCAAAAGTTTGGCACACCTCGCCAGCCCAATCTTGTCGATATCAACGCGACTATCAGCATGTTGCCGCCCTACAATGTGCTCAGTGCTTTTGAAGGTATTGCCCAATTTAGCCATCTTTGGATTATATGGCAATTTCATCAAAATCGAATCAATACCAATCAGTCAAATTTTCAGACAACGGTCCGCCCACCTAGACTTGGTGGCAACCAAAAGATAGGGGTCTTTGCCAGTCGAAGTATGTATCGACCGGCAAATATTGGATTGTCAGTGGTCAAATTTTCGCATATTGAAAACAGTGAGGACGGCTTGAGGCTGCATATCATCGGCGCTGATATGATAGATGGCACACCAGTCATTGATATGAAACCATATTTGCCTTATAGCGATAGTATCGATGATGCGATTGCTGGGTATGCCGCCCAAAAACCCGTCATCAAGTCGGTGCATTGGCATCCAGATTTATTGCAAGGTTTATCGCATATTGCAGTAAAAGGTCAGCTCAAGCCAACAGATTGGCAAACCATCGAACAACTCATTGCCCAAGACCCTAGACCTGCGTATCGCCAGCAAGAGCTTAATACCCAATTTGTCATGCGTTATCAGAATGTCGATGTTCATTTTTGCCAGATAGCGGATAGTGTTTTGCAAATTCAAACGATTGAGCTATTAAACTAAGCCGTGGTATGGATGATATGAAAGTATTTACTTAGCTGTATATTGCTAAACTGTTTCAAAAAATTTTAATTGTTCACAAAATACTGACTATATAGCGTAATTATTCGCTATATTTTTTTTAATTATTTAGTATGATATGGGCTGTATTTTACTTAAATAACGTTAGGACACCGTATGATTAAACTGGGCAAAATCAGTCAAGCTATGATAGGCATGCTATTAATGGGCGTCACCGTGAGTGGTATCGCTGAAGATAAAAATAACGATACCATCGCAATTGATATGTCAGAATTATCGACCACCAAAGAAGAAGTAGCGGTATTACAAGTGTTATCAGAAATCTGCCCACCCATGTTGAATAAATCGCAACAAACAGGGTTTAACACCGCTTATAATGTCGAGCTAAAAAAATTAATGCCGACCATCAGCGATCCTCGTTTAGCGGTGCAGTACTTGTCCACTCAGCAAGATTACAAGCAAATTTTGAATGAAACTCGCCAATGGACACTTAGTTATCCAAAAGCGGACAATCTTCAATTATGTAAAGAACTTGCCAGCAGTAAATACTAGTTTAACTCAAGCCGTGCTATCAACCCCCTAACTGATTTAGGGGGTTTTATTTATGATAAATCGTTGATTTTTAGACCGAATACAGTGTTGAATCACGATTTTTTTTGCTAATATAGGCAATTTGTTTTACCAAGCGGCCAAGTAAACAGGTCGCATTTGATTTGAGCCAAGAGTGAGTGAGATGAAAGCAATCGCAATACCGCAATATACCCAACGTCTGATGGTCGGCACTTTTGTCGCCGCCAGTTTTTTTGCCACAACTGTACAGGCAAATGCCGCCATACAACAGCCTGAACTAGACAATTCTGCTTTTATCTTAATTGACTATGATACGGGCACGGTATTGGCTCAAAAAAATGCCGCGCAGCCATTCCCACCCGCATCATTGACCAAGATGATGACCAGTTATATCATTGAGCAGCGGCTGCTATCAGGGGCATTAAAAGAAAACGAACCTATTCTCATGACCCCAGAGGCTTGGTGTAAAGGCTCAAGTGAAGAGTCTTGTATGTATGTCCCTGTCAATACAACCGCCCCTGTGATTGATATGTTAAAAGGTATCATTATCCAATCGGGTAATGATGCATCAAAAGCGATGGCACAGCACATTGGCGGTAGCGAAACCACGTTTGCAGATTTGATGAATGAAGAAGCCAAAAAAATTGGCATGACCCATACCCATTTTATGAATGCGACCGGTATGCCACAAGAAGGCCATCAAGCATCTGCCGAAGATTTGGCGAAACTCGCCCAAGCGATTATAAAAAACAGCAAAAAGTATTATCCCATCTATAGCCAAAAACAATTTACTTATAACGGCATCACCCAGGGCAACCGCAATGCGCTGTTGTTCACTGATCCAACGGTAGACGGCCTAAAAACAGGACATACCGACGAAGCAGGCTACTGTCTAGTAGCATCGAGTAAACGCGGTGATATGCGTCTGATTTCAGTGATTATGGGTACTAAAAGCGCTCAAGAGCGCGCAGACCAATCGCGCAACTTACTCAACTGGGGATTTAGTAACTTTGCTACTAAAATTGCCGCCCCTGCCCAAAAAAGCTACGGCAGCGTGCCAGTCAACTTCGGTGCTGTCGATAAAGTCAACGTCGTCAGCAAAGGCAATTTACAAGTACTAGTGCCAAAACTGGATCAAGAAAAAATCAGCACTGTGGTCAATTTGCCAGCCGATGTTAAAGCGCCGTTAGCGCAAGGTCAAGAAGTGGGTAAACTGGTGGCTATGCTCAATGGCAAACCTGTGGCGTCTGTCCCATTGGTCGCTGAAACCCAAGTTCAAGAAGCAGGAATTTTTAAACGTATGTGGCAGCACATCGTATTGTTCTTTAAAGGTTTATTTTAAATTACAAAGAAAAATCACAAAGAAAAAAACCCTTCAAATGAAACGAAGGGTTTTTTTAACTCAATATATTGCACAGCTCTTTGATATATTGATCGAGTCGCTCGTCTATGACTTCTTTTTTCACAAAATAATCCACCCCAGCTATTTTTAGTAATTCAATGGTATGCGGATTTAACGCTTTGGTGTCATAAACGCAGATAATGGTGACCCTGGCTTTATTTTCACGCTCACGAAATTTGCTGACGAAGTCTAACATCGCTTGATAATCGATATTTCGCGAGATAAATAACGCATCCACCGTATGAAATAACAAATAATCTTCAAGAAGTTCGCTACTGGTAAACGTCTCAACTTTAGCACCCGCATTTTCCATGCGTTTGGCCGTTTCGAATAAATCCTCATAGTGATACCAAGCGACAATATGTTTATTTAGCAATAAATTGCGTTCATAGTTGTGTTTCCAATCTTTTAGCAATAAGGATACCTGAAAATTGCTACCCACATCAGGTTCGCTAGTAACTGTGATGCTGCCTTTCATCAGTGCTAACAGTTTTTTCACCAAAAATAATCCTGCAGAATTAGTTGATGAGGAATGTTTTACTTCAGGATTAATTTGGAAAAAAGGTTCAAAAATTAGCTCTAAATATTCCTTTGCAATGCCTATGCCAGTGTCTTCAATCTGCAGCGTCCATCGTACTTGCGTTTGTAAATGTTGCAACTGCGAGGTGATTGTTATGCTGCCTTTATCGGTAAATTTAATCGCGTTTTCTAGCAATGAATTAATAATTAGGGTGATTTTTTGAACATCGCCTTCTAGGACATAGTCGGCATGATAGGGCTTTGCCTTTAACGTGATATTTTTCTCGGCAGCCAGAGGCTGATAATCATTGACAATTTGGGTGATTAACCCCGTTGGACTAAATTGGTAGGCGCTGACCCCTGTTTGACCTTTATCGATACGGTTAATTTGGATGATTTGATCCAGCTTAGCATTTAAATCATCTTTACCCAAAGTAATAATTTCAACGGCATCTTTTTGCTCAGCGCTGATATATTGATTGTGTAATAGCTGTAGACCCGATTCGATACGACTTACAGAGGATTTGAACTCATGAATCAAAATATTTTCAAATTTTGAATTGTGCTCAAGCTGCTTAATTTGGGTTTCTTCAAGGTCATTTTTTTCTTGGCGCAGGGTGTTGATTTGGGCAATTTGCGCCTTGTGCTTGTTGAGCAAATACACCAAGGCTTTTTCAAATACCCAAGCCTCATTACTTTTTGGCAGCTTATACGCCTCTGCCGTTAAAAAATCATCTTGCAAAATGTGATGGCTTAAATTTTCAAGTTTTGGTAAGCGATAGGTTAAATTTTGCACCTTTTGCAGCACAAACCACAAATTGAACAGCGCAATAAATGATAACACAAGCACTAACGGCAAATGTTGCCAAAACCATTGCTGGCGAATGGCTTGTAGGTCAAGGGTGATATTGTTATAACCAATCAGCTGCTCTACTTTAGTGTTGTCTTGATGGGGCTTGAATGTCAATAAATTAATTTTAACAGGTTCACTCAATCCGTAATAGCGCTCAAAAAAAACCTCTGTGACTTTAATCGGATGGGTGGTCGGATGCTGCTGCTGGTCAAATGGAAAAAACACAATGCTTTCGTACTGCGGCATCTCGCTTAACAGTGTGTCAATGCTAGCGGTTGTCACACTGTTAGGATTGCTTGCAGTAGACTGGGCAAGTAGATAATTAATCTTACTTGCCTGTTTGATTTCATATTGCACAGTTTGGGTCAAGTCGACTAAGGTATAAATCGCAAGGCAAATAAATAAAACCAATAAAAAGGGTATTGCAACGATACGCTTTACCCCAATTTGATAACCTAAACTCTTCTGTACCATTCACTCATCCCTTAAAACGCCAATTAACATCACCTTAACGTTTTTTGCCGCGTTTTTTGAATTTTTGCACTTCTCGACGTTTACGTTCTTTTTGCGCATTCGTCATGGTATTGGTGCGACCTGCATAAGGATTGGCGTTTTGTTTAAATTCAACCCGAATCGGGGTGCCTTCAAGCTTAAATACCTTGCGAAATTCGTTTTCTAGGTAGCGACGATAACTGTTTGGCACTTGGCTGGTCTGATTGCCATGAATCACAATAATCGGTGGATTATGACCGCCCAAATGCGCAAAGCGCAATTTAATGCGTCGCCCGCCTACCATAGGGGGCTGGTGTGCAGTAACCGCATCTTGTAGAATTTGGGTCAAGCGACTGGTGGAAATATCAAACATTGCCGCATCATAGGCACGGTGAATCGATGGGTAAAGATTGCCAACACCCGTTCCGTGAAGCGCCGAGATTAAATGGACTTTTACATAAGGGATAAAGTTAAAACGTCGATCCATTTCAATTTTGACAAAGTTCTTTTGGTCTTGGTCAAGCCCGTCCCATTTATTGATGGCAAGCACCATCGCGCGACCTGCTTCTAAGGCGTAGCCCAACAAGTTCAAATCCTGATCGGTAATGCCTTCTTGCGCATCAATGACTACGATGACCACGTGGGCATCTTTGATGGCTTGCAAGGTTTTTACCACAGAAAATTTTTCAACTTTTTCGTCAATACGTCCACGGCGACGCACGCCTGCGGTATCAATCAACACATAATGTCTATTGTCACGCTCATAAGGGATATAGATACTATCGCGCGTGGTACCTGGCATATCAAAAACCACCACGCGTTCTTCACCGAGCAAGCGATTGACAAGCGTCGATTTGCCCACGTTGGGTCTGCCAATGATGGCGATACGTAAGCCATCAGGTGCTTGTTCTTCTTGGTCATCGGTGGGCATATTGGCAGTGACGGCTTCTAATAAATTGCCCACCCCACGTCCGTGACTGGCTGCCATGGGAAATGGCTCGCCAAAACCTAACGCATAAAATTCATGAATCGCCGCTTCATGGACGCCATCCATTTTATTGGCGGCTAAAAACACCGGCTTTCCTAGGGTGTGAAGCTGTTTGGCAATGACTTCGTCGGCACCTGTGATACCTGCGCGGCTATCAACCACAAATACAATGATATCGGCTTCATGGATAGCGGTATGCGATTGGTGCGACATATAATCATCAATGGTGCCGTCACCTTCATCCACTTCGCCAATACCACCGGTATCGATGACGATAAAGGATTTTTCTTCAAAGGTTGCATCGCCATATTGACGGTCGCGGGTAAGACCTGCCAAATCAGCAACCAAGGCTTGACGACTGCGGGTCAACTGATTAAATAGGGTGGACTTGCCAACGTTCGGACGGCCAATCAAGGCAACAACTGGTTTCATAAATTTAATTTCCAAAATTTTCAAAAAGCAAGATTTTCAACAAGCAAGATTTTAAACATGCTTGAAAAATTCATTATTTCTATAACTTAACAAACCCAACATCGCGCTGCAATGCTGGGTTGTCATTTAAACTCACACTTTTATCAGTATGGGCTGCTCATCCACTTACCAAAACTGCTAAATGCGTAAACAGTTTAACAATTAACGATTTACTTGCCAAACACTAAATGCGCCATTTGCGCTTTGGGCAATCAAACGGTTATTGATAAACTGTAATACCGCCACGTCGGATTTGGCTTGTTTTCTGTCAACCAGTGCCCCTGAGGTGCGGTCATATACATGCAAATAACCCATGGCATCACCAACCACCACATAGTTACCGATACTCACCGCGTTACTCAAACCACGATAAGACAAATTATCGGTTTGCCAATTAACCGTGCCTGTCATTTTATCCATCGCCACCAATTCGCCATCGAGCGAAGTGGCGTAAACTTGGCTAGCATCTGTGCCGACTGATTTTAGGCTCGCCAACTCTTTGACAAAACTTAGCTGCTGTGAAGCCATATCAGCAGCGACTAACTGACCGCTATAAGACACTACATACAACATATTGCCATCTAGTACGGGGGTGGCATCCACATCAGAAATTTTTTCGATATCGCTACTGCCTTTGCTGATACCAAAACGTTTTGACCAAATGGGTACGCCATTATCGATGTTTAAAGCATGGATACGACCATCGGCTGTCGAAACCAGCACAGTATTGCGATTGAACAAAATCGGCGTGGCACTACCGCGAACACTTAAATTTGGATTTTGGGTGTTAAAATTCCAAATAGGCGCGCCAGACTCTAGCGACAGCGCACTAATTTTACCATCATTGCCAAGGGTGATGACACGGTTTTGGCTGATGAGGGCAGGGGATAGGGTTACGGTGTCCAACGGCGTCTTCCAAATAACTTTGCCAGTCATTCTATCTAACGCAATGATGACCCCTTTGCTGTCACTGACCACGGCTACGCGAGATTGTTCATCTAGCGCCACCCCTGACATTAGGCCTTGTTTGAGTTGGGTACTCCAAAGCGCTTTGCCTTGCCCATCAAACGCTTGCACACTACCGTCTACTAACGCATTCACATAGCCATTGTTGTCATACGCCACGCGAAAGGCGGTAGGTTGTTGGCTGATGGTGGTTTTGTTGCGCAAATTGCCAAAGCGTTGGCTAACTTTTGTATTACTGCCTTGACTAAACAGCGGAGAAATCACATTTTGACTGCTAGCGAGTTTCACAAGTGCGGCAGGTTTATGGACATTGTCAGATTTTTTAAACTTATCACAACCTGTGAAGGTCATCGCTACCACCAAGGCGGTTGCAAATACGGCAGGTTTCATTAAGTTTGTCGATAAGGGTGTCGATTTTGTTGTTGTTATGGTAGTCATTGTTTATCTCGTAACGTACGGTGAAGTTTAAAATGTTGTCATTCAAAATTTTTGTCAGGTTAAGATTTTTTGCCTAATTTGCACCTATTTTATGCTTGAGGCAACAGCAGGCGCAGATGCGGTTGCAGCAGCAGGGGCAGTATTTTCAGCTTGGGTAGGTGCTTGGGTAGGTTTGACGAGTACGCCACCTGTTAAATCAGGTTGTTTGACGCTTAGGCCTAGGCTTTCCATTTTGATACGCAGCAATGCACGGTCTTGTGGGTTTGGGCTGTTCTGATTACGTTGTTCAATCAATTGCCAAGCCTTTTGGTAATGAGTAGCAGCCGCTTTTTTATCGCCTTGTTGGTTGGCAATGTCCCCCAAAATCTCAAGTTTACTGGCTTCAAAGGCAGCGGGTAAGGGGCTTTGCAAGCGTTTTTGTGCCGCATCCGCTTGATTGTCTGACAATAGCACTTGTGCTTGGCGCAAAATGGCAATGGCTTTTAACCCATCATCTTTGAGCGTTAACTGAGATGCTTTTTGTAGCGTTGCCGCCGCCGCTTTTAAATCATTTTTATCGGTTTGCTGTTTGGCTTGCAGCATCAAGGCTTGCCATGTATAAACCGAATTATCATGGTTAGCCACAAATTCGCCCAAGTCTTTGTCCAAATTGGTTTGCGCCGTAGTCAGTTGCGCTTGTGCTTTGGTATCGCTGGCAGCTTGGGTGGTTAGGGTCTCAATGTTGTTTTGGTCGCTTTGAATTTTGGCAAAATCGTTCGCCGCTGCGGTATCTATATTGCCGCCATGCTTTTGCCAGTAAGTCCAGCCAAAATAACCCGCTAATACCAACATAATGGCGGATACAATATAGCCACCATATTGTTTGAGCGCGCCTAAGGATTGCTGTTCATCATTTACTAGCTTAGGTTGTACGTCTTTAACCATTACATAAAGCCTTTCAAAAAATTACTGATATAAGTTGCCCATCAAATTTGGCTCAATCGGATAGATTAGATAAAATCTGGATTTTCGCTAAAGAGCGTGTCACTTGCGACCGTAATTTGGTCACCAGTTGCCATTTTTTTGATGGTAATTTGCTGATTGGCGACTTCATCTTGCGCGATGATCACTGACAATTGCGCACCTGATTTGTCGGCTTTCTTCATTTGCGCTTTTAAACTCGTGGCACTCGCCATTTTTACGCGAAGATTTGAACGTCGCGTACGTAGCTCATGGGCAAATTTGATGGCATCGGTGTAAACATCAGGATGGGCGACCACAAATACATCACAGGCAGGCGTTGCCTCAAATGGACGTACCTTTTGCATGAGTAACAGCAAACGCTCAAGCCCCATGGCAAAACCTACTGCCGGTTCGGAAGCGGCTGGTTTATCACTGCCAATGGATTTGATTTGTCCGATAAGCCCATCATAACGACCCCCAGCACATACCGTGGCTTGGCTACCTAGCTGGTCAGTCGTCCATTCAAATACGGTTTTATTGTAATAATCTAAACCGCGTACCAGTTTTGGATTAATGACAAAATTGATGCCGACTGCTTTAAGATACTGTTGTAAGGCTTCAAAATGCTGCTGGCTTGCTGCCCCCAAAAAGTCAGCAAGCTTTGGGGCATTCTCTAAAATTTGTTGGGTGTTTTTATCTTTACTATCCAAAATGCGTAGTGGGTTGGTGGTTAAGCGGCGCTGACTATCTTCATCCAATTGAGATTTTTTATCGGTTAAAAAATCCACCAAGGCTTGGCGATACGCCAGTCGTTCTTCTATCTCACCCAAGCTATTAATCTCAAGTTGCACCACGTCTAAAATACCCAATTTTTGCCACATTTGGTAAGTCATGATAATGAGCTCAGCATCGGCATCCGCTAATTCACTGCCAAAACTCTCAACCCCTAATTGGTGAAACTGACGATAACGGCCTTTTTGCGGTTGTTCATAGCGAAACATAGGACCAATGTACCAAAGTTTTGGATTATCACCCCGCAATAAGTTATGCTCCACCACGGCACGTACCGCGCCTGCCGTGCCTTCAGGGCGTAGCGTCAATGCCGTGGGTGGGTTGGATTTGTCATAAAAGCTATACATTTCCTTTTCGACAATGTCAGTGGCATCGCCAATCGCACGGGCAAATAGCTGGGTTTCTTCAACGATTGGGATGCGAATTTGCTCAAAGCCAAATTGATTGAGTACATCGATAAGGCTGCTTTCAAGTTGGCGCCATTCGCTCGATGGGCGCGTAGATTCTGTCTCAATATGTAAGATATCATTAAAACCTTTAATGGATTTTAACATGGTCAATTTCCCAAACAATGCAAACTAAAAAATAAACGACACAAAAATTATTTAACCCGTAAAATTTCATTGGCGCGCTGGGCTTCACGCTCAGCCACTTTTTGACGGACCATGGCTTCAATCTCATCAGCAAGCTTGGTGGTATCAATCAAATGTGATTTTTCCCCATTTTTATATACTAGGCTATTTGGACTAGCGCCCACCACGCCGATATCTGATTCTTTGGCTTCCCCTGGACCATTGACTTTACAGCCAATCACCGACACATCCATTGGCTCACGGATATCTTCTAGGCGTTTTTCTAAGTCCATCATCACCCGAATCACATCAAACTCTTGGCGTGAGCAGCTAGGGCAGGCGATAAAATTCACCCCATTACTACGGATACCGAGTGATTTTAGTATATCAAAACCGATTTTAATTTCTTCTTCTGGCTCAGCGGCTAGCGAAATACGCATGGTATCACCAATGCCTTCTAGCAGTAGTCCGCCTAACGCAATCGCAGACTTAACGGTACCGGTGCGGTACACCCCCGCTTCTGTCACACCTAAATGCAAGGGATTGTCAACTTGTGCAGAAATCAACCGATACGCATCCATGGTCAAAAACACATTACTGGCTTTGACTGAGATTTTAAATTGATCAAAGTTATTACGATCTAAAATATCAATATGGCGCATCGCCGATTCAAGCATAGCTTCATCCGTGGGTTCACCATATTTTTTTTGGATATCTTTTTCTAGTGACCCCGCGTTTACGCCAATACGCATACTGATGCCATGATGTTTGGCGGCGGCAATCACTTCACGCACCTTTTGTTCATTGCCGATATTACCTGGGTTGATACGTAAACAGTCTGCACCCGCATCAGCCACCGCCAGTGCAATTTTATAATCAAAATGAACGTCTGCCACCAGGGGCACAGAAACTTGTCTTTTGATTTTGGCAAAGGCGGCAACGGATTCCATGGTAGGGGTGGAGACGCGCATCAGATCAGCACCGGCATCGACACAGCGCTGAATCTGTGCCACAGTGGCATCAACATCGCAGGTATCGGTATTGGTCATACTTTGCACACTAATGGGGGCGTCACCGCCTACTGCGACATTACCGACGTAGATTTTTTTGGTGAGTTTACGTTTGATGGGGTTATGCGCTGACATAGGCGTTCCTATTATTATAACTGTTATAACGAATGGTTTAGCGTATTTTTAAAGTGATAAGTCGTTAAGGTTTTAAAGTAAAATTGGCTTTATCGTTTTGGGCATAATTGCTTAATTTAATCGGTTGTTTGTTCAAATCCAAGCTCACGTTGCTGGCTTTGTCGATATTGACTTGAAACGGCGCTTGACCTGTCAATTGGTAACTACCGCGTGCTTGATCACCATCTAAAATCGTATTGCCTGTCGCATCGACAATGGTGATTTTGGTGGTATCTTTCACAAAAATGTCAATCGAAGCTTTGGCACCAGCTTGTCCTGTCGCTGCTGTACCACTGGCGTTATCAGCACTCACCGCAACACCGGTAATGGCAGATCCGGTGGCGGGTAACCCGCTGGCAGTTACCGTGTTTGTCACAATCGCTGAGCCTGCATTGTTAAGCGACGCACCGCTGACTTGGTCTTGGGTTGGCATACTGGCAACAGCGCTAGCGGGCGCTTGTTCAACCGAGTCATTATGTGCTTTGCTAACTTTATTAAAAATAAAAATCGCAAGCCCCAATACCAATAAAATTCCACCAATGACAAAAGGGTTAATACGCACACTGGGACGCGCTTCACGATTAAGCGTACCCATCGGCTGCATCGGGGCATTGATGACCGTGGCATATTTTTGTTTGAGGGTAGCGGGGTACTGGACATCAAAACTTTGCGCGACCAGATTTTTATCCAAACCCAAAAAACGCCCATAGGTAGTGGCAAAACCGCGTGCAAAGGTAGGTTGTGGTAAGGCGTCAAAATCATTGGCTTCAAGCGCTCGAAGATGACTTTTTAAAATAAAGGTTTTGGCAGCGACATCGTCAATCGATAAGCCTTTTTTCTCACGGGCTTGTTTAAAACGCTGACCCAAAAGCTGGGTTGTGTCATGAACAGGGGTAGAGTTTTGTTGATTGTCGGTGTTATTGCTGTTTTCCATCTTATTTCCAAGTTGACGTTGGGGTTAAAAGTCCAGAACGAATCTGCTTTGCTTCATCGCTAAGGGGATAGCGATCCAAAAGCTGCTGCGCTAATTTTTGCAATTCCAAGGGGTTGTTCGCAAGTTTGGCAAGCCTAATCCCTTGCGATAAAGTGCGCGGGTCAAGGTTGGATTGACCAATAATTTTAACCAAATCATTATACAGCGCCTGCGCCTCCAAAAATTTGCCATCAGCCAATAAAATATCAATGAGCTCTGTACGGGCGACGATGCTTTGGCGGTTGGCATCGAGCGCTTTGATAAATGATTGTATCGCCAGTGGTTTGTTTTTGACCTTTAACGCTGTACGACCTAAATTCTCTAACGCACTGGCACGACCGTCATACCCTAACGCAGAACCCGCAATTTGAAACTGCGCAATTGCTTCTTGGTTACGACTGAGTTGGGCAAGATAGACGCCATAGTTGTTGTTTGCTTGACTAAAGTCAGGATTGAGTGCGATGGCGTTTTTAAAATAAGCTTCGGCTTTTTGCATATTGCGCGGGCTGCCTTCTTGCTGCAACAACACACCCATCATATCATTGGCTTCTGCTGACTTTGGATAAGACTTTAATGCACTCTCTAACTGCCGTTTGGCATCGTCTAATTTACCACCACGAATATATTCAGCGGCAATCGCGGTGCGAATT
>NZ_DAMALV010000001.1:158054-178337 GCF_032069585.1 Moraxella sp. CTOTU48268 | reverse complement strand
CCCCCAGCTACTTTGATTGGCTCGTGCCATCCTTGCTGATAACTGATGATACTGTCAAAAAACCCTAGCCAATTTGCTATTTTTGCCATGAAGCTACTTAGCATCAAAGCGTCAAACCCCATGAGCAGCAAGTCCAACACGATGGCAACCATCATGATGGTATCGTAGGCTAACTGCCAACGACTGGGTTTGGCAGGGTGGGCAGCGAGCGGTTGG
Organism: Moraxella sp. CTOTU48268; assembly: GCF_032069585.1. NCBI lineage: Bacteria > Pseudomonadati > Pseudomonadota > Gammaproteobacteria > Moraxellales > Moraxellaceae > Moraxella > Moraxella sp. CTOTU48268. The sequence continues at coordinate 178,121 of NZ_DAMALV010000001.1, read as the reverse complement.
CTAATATTCGAGCTTGGCATTGGATTGGGCTTTGGGTCTAAATTAGCAGTTGGCATAAAAAAGTGCTCAAAATGGGGTCAATACCGCAAAAAATGTGAGTGAGGACAAGGCAGGCAAGTCATACCTTGCATGGCTTACCTGAGATTTTAACTAGTAGGGTCACTAGTGATATGTTACTAGTCATGTGCCGTTAGGGATGACGGGTAAAATCATCGAGCATGGCTTGGATACGTTGGTCTTTTTGCTGCCACAAGCCATCAAGCCAACGGTACATATCTATTTTGGTTTGTTCATCCTGTTGGTATTTGCCATCCATGAGCCGCTGTAGCAAGTCATCTGGCAATGCAATTTTTTGAATATCCACCCCGATGCGTTTGATATTACCTTTCCATAAATCCTGATAGGTAGGAACACCGTCAGGATACACAATCGTCATGTCGAGCACCGCGTCTAGATCATCACCCAACGCACCCAATGCAAGTGCAATGCCGCCCGCTTTGGGTTTTAGCAAATGTTGATAGGGCGATTGTTGCAAGTCATGTTTTTTTTGGGTAAACCGCGTGCCTTCGATAAAATTAAGTAAGGTAAAAGGTTTGTCGAGTAAGTTTTGACAAGCGCGTTTGGCTTCGATGATATCGCGGTCTTCTAGCGCTGGATTTTTAGCAATCGCTGTTTTCGAGTAGCGTTTCATCATCGGAAAGTCTAAAAAATAAAAGGCTTGCCCTACAATTGGGATATACAGTAGCTCGTATTTGGCAAAAAACCGCGTTAATGGTAGTCGGTTTTCACTGATATATTGAATGACAGTCGTATCAACCCAAGATTGGTGATTGCTCAGCAAAATATATTTGCCATTGACCGACAAGTCATCAGGCAGGTTGATGCGAAAATCAATATCGGGCAGGATATTTTCAATCAAACGATTGTTGGTGTTAATCCAGTGATTGGCTATTTTTAACACGGATTTATCTGCCAATGTATGACCCGTCAATGTTTTTACTGCGCCCATCGCCCAAAGCGGTAGACTAAACAGCACTGAATTGCCGGTAATGGTGCCTGCCGCCACCGCTAAGCTAGCGTTTTGCGCCAAAGGTGGTGACTTTTTACGCAGTTTGTTTAAGGTATTTTTGAGCAATGAGGGTTTATGATTATTTGTCATATCTGGCTTCCACAACGCTTGTTTGGATGAAATATAAGAAAAAAATACTTAGCTTCATTCACTTAGTTTCATTCACTTAGCTTCATTAATTGTAAAAATAAGTGTTAGTTTAGCAAACGTCAAAAATGTTCACTAATAAATTTTTTATACCTTAGCACGCACAAATTTTGTGGGGCTTTTGATTGTATGCCACCCAACCTGGGAAGTTGACTGACAAAAATTTTTGTTAAAAATTAATGGGTTATTTCATAAACCTTGAGTCAAAGGTTAATTATCTATCATGGGTTTAAAAAATCACAGGCTATTTAATATATAAAAATAAATAATATAAATAATGGAATGGTTGAAAATACTTTGTAACAAATTATGCCATCCTACAACATCCTTAAGACAAATCATTACATATAAAGAAAAAGTTTGTTGCATAATGAGCTCAATCACAAAGCGACTGAGTTTACCTAACCGATTGGTTTACCGATATCATGGTTTATCTGGCAGCTCAGGTAAAAATAACAAGTTGATGTGTGGCAATTATAACTAGAGGAATTCAAAGGAGATTAATTATGCGTACTAAATTATTAGCAGCTACTTTAGCATCAGGTGTTATCTTAACGGGTTGTGCAACAACGCCCACAGCGACAGGCACAACAACGACAGGTATCACGAACAATAAAGCGCTTATTGGTGGTCTATTAGGGGCAGCCGCAGGGGCGGGTATTTCAAAAGCAACAGGCGGTGAAAGAACCGGTCGTGATGCGGCAATCGGTGGCGTACTAGGTGCTGGTGTTGGTTACTACATGCAACAACAAGAAGCAAAACTTCGTGCACAAACCGCAGGTTCTGGCGTAACGGTAACGCGTGACCCAGTGACTAACAACATTAACTTGTCTATCCCAGAAGCGGTAACTTTCCGCGTTGGTGATTCTACTATTCTACCTAACTTCTATAATACGTTAGACAAAGTTGCTACCACACTACGTGACTATAACCAAACTAACATTCAAGTAAATGGTTATGCGTCAGTAGAGGGTGATGCAAGTAGAAACCAAGCATTATCACAACGCCGTGCATCAGCAGTCGCTAATTACTTAGTCAATCGTGGCGTCTCTGGTAACCGTATCAGCGCTATTGGTCGCGGTGAAACAACACAATTTGGCTCAAGCTATGAACCAAACCGCCGTGTAGAGATGACTATCCTTGCACCGCAATCGGTTAACTAATCAAACTACAGGCTAGATGATATTTACATCGGCTCATTGATTAAAGAAGCACCTTTTTAAGGTGCTTTTTGTTTAAGGAACTTTTTATTTTAGGTGCTTGTTATTGGTTCAAAAAATAAAAACGGACCATGAGCGGCGTTATAAAATACTGACCACAATGTTATTGCCATTGTCTAAGGCGTCATTATAAAACGCCACTAACTCATTATATGAAGCCAGCAATTCTTTATCCAAGTTTTCCTTTTTGTCTTGCCAAATATTGGGTGGGAAAATGGCTTGCTCACGTAGTGACTTCATCGAGACTTTTTCTAAGCGTTTTTTAAAGTTAATTTGTTCTAGTGCATCAACGATTTCGACAATATGTGCCCACGGCGTAAAAGCAATAAAATCGGCATCTTCACTGTCACTAAAAGTTTCCACACCTACCACAAACTCGCTGACAGGCTCATCAGGTACAGGTTGGGTGGCGCTGTGTTTGGTTAACACAAAATGGATAATGTCCCACAGTTTGCCCAAATCTACCAATTGCACTTGAGGCTGCTCACTCATGCTTTCAAGTAACGCGGTTCGCGCTGTATCAGTGGCATTTTGCAGTTGCTCGAGCAGGGCGTTATCGACCATCAAATATTGTGCGATCATACAATTTCCTAGTTATAAAGTAGCGAGATATTAGCGTAGTGGGATATGACAGTCCTATCACTTTATGTTAAGACGAAGACCACAAGCGAAGATAGTATAACCCATACAGCAAGCGATTTTGACGATGTATTCACTTGAATTGAACCGACTTATTCAGCTGACTTATTGGGCTGATTTATTTAACCGACTTAACTTTAACCAATTAGGCCTGCTGACATATTGATTAATGAGGCTAAAATTGCAGTATTAAAGAAAAATGACAACACACAATGGATGGTACCAATGATCCGACTTTGCTGGGTATTGAAGGCGACGTCCGCTGTTTGACCAGATGTGCCAATAATGTAGGAAAAATATAAAAAATCCCAGTAAGCGGGGTCATCATCATTAGGAAAATCTAGCATTTCTGCGTTTTTTTCTTCTTTAAGCAAGAAATACTCGTGGGTGTAATGAATAGCAAACATGGTATGAATAAACAGCCAGGCCGTCAAAATCGTCATGGCGGTGAGCGCGATATGAAACAGCATCAAAGCGCCTTTGGCGTCCTTGCTCGCGCCCAACTCTACGACAATCGCCAGCATACTGACAATGGCTGTGACAAAAACCAAAATCAGCATTAACACCGTGCCTTCGTCTTCAGCATGGGCTTTATCCAAAATTGCATTTTGATCGGCTTTATACATCATCCGAAAAATAGCCAGTAAATACACCCAAAGTCCGATATTCCAAGCCAGCAAAAATTGCGTCACAAATTTCAATTTATCGTAGGCTACCGCCAACGTCCAATCTTTGGGCAATAGACCAACCAGCGTCGATAACCCAAAATACACTACAACCATCGTGGCAAACCCTAACAGTAGACGAGGGCGGCTTTGAAAAAAACGATAGATGTAACCAATCATGGCTGTTTCCTCATAGCGGTTTACTTATGGCTGTCTACTCATCGCTGTTTGCGTCGGCTTGTTGGGCGCTTTGATTGTGGCGATTTAGGCGTTAACAGGCGAGGTTTTTTGCGCGATTGTGGCGTTGTGGTTGCTGCGGATAAAGGTTGGACACCCAGTCGCTTTAAATCGGCAGGTGATAGCGGTATTTGTATGGATGCGCCAACCTCTAAATTCCCCAAGCTAAAGCCACTCGATGCCATGCGAATCAGCCGCAAACAGGGCAGTCCCACATGGGCAGCCATGCGACGTACTTGACGATTTTTACCTTCAAAAATAGTAATGGCGAGCCACGTGGTGACTTTGCGTTTGGCAATTTTGTCAGGCGCTTGCCAAATATGCTCGGCAATTTGTGCTTCGCTCAGCCTTACAACTTCTGCAGGTAAGGTGATACCGTCTTTGAGTGCTATCCCTGTTTTTAGTTGTTGTAACTGGGCATCGCTTGCATCGCCTTCCACCTGTATCCAGTAGGTTTTGCCTTGTTTTTTGCCTGCATTGGCTTTGGGTGGATGGGTCAAGGCTTTATTAACCTGCCCATCAGCGGTTAGCAGTAGCAATCCTTCGGAAGTGGCATCTAATCGCCCCGCCACGCGTAGGCTTTTGTCACTAAAATAATCGCTGAGCGTCGCAAAATTGTTATTGTCATCGCTGCGAAATTGGCTAAGTACGCCATAAGGTTTGTTAAATAAAATCAGTGTCGGCATGGTAGAGGATGACAAGTGAGTGAAAAAAAGCTTAAAGCGCATCGAGCAGTTGGCTGCTAAGTTGTTCAGTGTAAACGCTAAACTTGGTTATTGCAATTTGGCTATTGCAATAAAGTCACCGTTATAAACCATACCGCCCGACGCCATACATATTTTGCAAAATTGTGCCAAATTGTGCCAGATTGTGTAAAAGGATAAGCCCGTATTTTTGGGTAAAAACAAGGTATAATAATCCGTTCATACAACTACAATAATACTAACATATGTCCTATCACTATCAATTCACCACTGAGTTTGACTGGCACTTACAGACACAGTGGCAGACGCCTGATACGCCCTTTATGCACTTTGATTTTTGGCAAGCGCTGATAGATGCAAAGCTGATTGGTGGGCGCAGCGATTGGTGGGTGCAGTATGCGCAGATTGTCGATGACAGTGCTCAACTGATTGCCGTGATGCCCGTGTTTATCAAAAAGCATCACCAAGGCGAATATGTGTTTGATTTTAGCTGGGCAGAAGCCTTTGAGCGCTATGGTAGAAATTATTATCCAAGATTGGTGACAAGCGTGCCCTTTACACCCGTCACCGGCGAGCGGATTTGGGTGGCACAAGGTAAGTCATTAACCGCGCCACTGTATCAGACCTTACTACAAGCGATTGATGAATTGGCAAGTCGCTATCAAGCATCCACTTGGCACGGACTGTTTTTCTCCCCAAAAGATGTCCAAGCCTTGCACAATATGCCCAATCTTTGCGAGCGGCTAAGCTGTCAGTTTTTATGGCAAAATCGCAATCTACAAGATAAAAAATGCGCCAATTTTGATGAGTTTTTGGCAACATTGACTGCCAAAAAACGCAAGTCAATTAAGGTGGAACGCCAAAAGGTACTCAAACAAAATCTAAGTTGTCAGGTTAAACTCGGTGACAATATCACCGAGGCGGATTGGGCAGTTTTTTATCAATGCTATGCCATGACCTATCTGGTCAGAGGGCGGCAGCCGTATTTGAATTTAGCATTTTTTAAGCAGCTTGGGCAGACTATGGCAGACAAGCTGATGCTCGCTCAAGCGTATAACGCGCACGGTGATATCGTGGCTTGTAGTTTGTTTTTTTTCGATGACGATGCCGCTATCAGCACGTTATATGGTCGCTATTGGGGCTGCCTAGAAGAATATGATTGTTTACATTTTGAGCTGTGTTATTACCAAGGCATTGAATTTGCTATCAAGCAAGGCTTACGTTACTTTGACCCTGGTACCCAAGGGGAGCACAAGTTGATTCGCGGCTTTTATCCAGTGTTGACCCATTCGCTACACCGTGTCTACGACAAGGTGTTTGCCCCTGCCATTGCCCAGTTTTGCCAAGACGAACAGCACGCTATATTGGCGTACCAAGCCGATGCGATGACTGCATTACCTTTTAATGACACCTATAAAAGCCAATTTTTTGGCGACGTTGCCGCGCAAGGCACAATACCCGATAATGAGTTTTTGAAAAAATAATGATAAATGTTGGTCTAAACCTAAACCTGGCTGGCGCGCATTTGAGCGCAGCACACAAACAGCAGATACCGCCGAAACTTATCTCTTGGCTGACGTCAACAGGGTCGCTCACCGCCAAATTTGAAGCCTTATCTCAGCATAAACTCATCGTACAGCCGACGTTTGAAGGGCGGCAAACCTTGTCCCTGAGCGAAAAGCGCCAACTGCAGTTACCGCTTGGAGGGAGCCAATCGGCATGGGTGCGCGAAGCCTTATTATTTGGCAAGCCTAATCAAGATGCGTGGGTGGTGGCGCGGTCAGTATTTCCGTTTGCTAGCCTCATTGGTAATGCGCGAAAATTGGCAAATCTGGGCACAACACCGATTGGCTATATATTGTTTCGTCGGCATGGCGCCACAATGACCAATCGCTGGATTGATGTGACAGCGCAAGGTTGGCGGCGTACCACCCTTTACCAGTGGCAGGGCAGGCATTTTTTGATTAGTGAGACTTTTTTACCGGCATTTGAAAATAGCCTTATGGGTGAAGAAGAAAACGGCATGATTTATGTCAGCATTGACAAAGGGGAAGAAAGAGTACAAAAACCACTGGTTGCTGTGCGCTAGTATTTAAATAGTTAGCCAAAAAAAGACAGTTAGGGTAACTGTCTTTTTTTATGAAAATTTTTTGGATGGCGCGTTGTATTAATGAGTTTTTCAAACCAATATCAGTTAGGTCAGTAGCCGACGACAAGTAATAGGACAAATTCAGCCAAATGGCTGGATTATTCACTAAAAAAAACCAAACCATGCTAAACTAAGCAATATTTTTCGGTTTTATCCGCCCATTTTTTGACTCACTTAAAAGGAAATTGCCATGTTTAAAAATGTCACTATTCACCAGTTTGACGCTGAACTTGCCCAAGCGATGGACAATGAAGCCAAACGTCAAGAAGACCATATTGAACTGATTGCTTCAGAAAACTACTGTTCACCAGCGGTGATGGAAGCGCAAGGTAGCCAATTGACCAATAAATACGCCGAAGGCTATCCAGGCAAACGTTATTACGGTGGCTGTGAGTATGTTGACGTTGTTGAGCAATTAGCGATTGACCGTGCCAAAGAATTGTTTGGCGCAGATTATGCTAACGTACAGCCACACGCCGGTAGCCAAGCCAACAGCGCGGTATTTTTGGCCTTATTAAAAGCGGGTGACACGGTACTTGGCATGAGCCTTGCTGATGGCGGACACTTGACGCATGGTGCGCATGTAAACTTCTCTGGCATCAACTATAAAGCCGTACAATATGGCTTAAACAAAGAAACGGGCCTCATCGACTATGATGAAGTCGAACGCCTAGCCAAAGAACATCAACCCAAAATGATTATCGCGGGTTTTTCTGCTTATAGCCAAGTGGTTGATTGGCAAAAATTCCGTGACATCGCAGACAGCGTTGGCGCATACTTGATGGTTGATATGGCGCACGTAGCAGGACTGGTTGCCGCAGGTGTTTATCCAAGCCCTGTGCAAATCGCTGACGTTACTACCACCACCACCCACAAAACCCTACGCGGTCCACGTTCCGGCTTAATCTTGGCAAAAGCCAACCCAGAGATTGAGAAAAAACTCAACTCTGCCGTGTTCCCTGGCAACCAAGGTGGTCCATTGATGCACGCGATTGCGGGTAAAGCGGTGTGTTTTAAAGAAGCGTTAAGCGAAGATTTCAAAACTTACCAGCAACAAGTGGTTAAAAACGCTAAAGCCATGGCAGACGTCATCATGTCGCGCGGTTATGACATCGTCTCGGGCGGCACAGAAAATCACTTAATGCTGATTAGCTTAATCAAACAAGAAATCACCGGTAAAGAAGCGGATAAATGGTTGGGCGATGCCCACATCACCGTCAACAAAAACGCGGTACCAAATGACCCTAAATCACCGTTTGTGACGTCTGGGGTGCGTATTGGTACGCCCGCAGTCACTACCCGTGGGTTTGGTGAAGCAGAAGTAAGAGAATTGGCTGGCTGGATTTGTGATGTGCTCGATAGCCGCGGTGATGAAAAAGTTATCGGCGAAGTACGTGAAAAAGTCCAAGCAATTTGCGCCAAACACCCAGTGTACGAGCAAACAGCTTAATCATTGGCTATCAAAAAACCGCCTAAGTCGTGACTCTAGGCGGTTTTTTTATGGCTAACATTCATGGATTGAGATGGCTCAAATGCGACGCTTTGAACTTGTTATCTTACCCACTAGATTTTAAGCTAGGCAAAGCGCGATTTACCAATACCAAAGCGTGATAAGAATTTTTTGACTTTATTACCAAAACTACGCGTTTCAACATCAGTGACCGCATCAACGACATGTCGCGCTTGTAATTTTGGTTGATTGACTAAGGTTTCGTGATAATCATAAGCGCGCTGAATACTGATTTCGAGTAACAACAAATTACTGGGGCGCGGTAGGTAGCGATAGACTTGCCCTTTATTGATCAAGTCGATTAAGGTGTGGCTATCGTTGAGTGAGGTGAGTACCAATACCGCTAAATCTGGAAAGCTTTGTTTTAATGCATAGATTACGGGTGAAATATTCTCGCCACCCAAGGACACATCGGTGATTGCCACGCCAAAACGGTCGTTTTCTAGTAGCTCAATCGCTTTTTCTAATGAATTTGCCCAGTGAGTTTCAAACTGGGTGAATTTTTGCTGCATCTGTAAATATACCATCTCGCTGTCATCGATCACCAACACTTTGCGTTTGGCGATGGTTGGCTGAGCGACCTGCAGATTTTCTTTGAATACATCTTTGGTTTGCAGCGCGATTTGGGTGGCTTGATTGACGATATTTTTAAGCTCATCCGTCTGCCAAGGTTTGGTGATATAGCGAAAAATCTCCCCTTCATTGATGGAGTCAATTACCGCAGTTAAGTCTGCATAGCCGGTCAATAAGATACGGATGGTATGGGGTGATACGTCTTTGATATCTTTTAGTACTTCGACACCCAGTTTTTTTGGCATGCGTTGGTCGCTAATCACCACTTGGACCTCGTTATTTTGCACATAGCTTAGTAGCTCATCGGGCTCGGTGGTGGTAAACACATCATGGGTGGCGCGAAAATGCATTTTTAGGCTGCGTAGAATGCGGTCTTCATCATCGATAAAGGCAATCTTAGGTTTGGTTACGGTCGTTATCATGGTCATGTCACTTAGGTACGTTGACTAAAATCAAGGTTGACTACAATTAAGGTTGACCACAATCAAGTGTGGCTCGTGTATGGCTGAGCAGATTGCCTGTCAGCCATCGGTTATCTAACATTAGCATTAGCTTTCTTCTGCGATTAAAAGCTTGGGTGATTGCTCGCTGCTAATCGCTGTTTTAGGCAATCTGATGGTAAATGTCGTGCCTTCGCCAAGTTGTGATTGCACATGAATATCGCCGTTATGCTGCTGCATGATTTGGGTCGAAATGGCAAGACCCAGTCCCGTACCTTCGCCTGCCGCTTTGGTGGTAAAAAATGGTTCAAAAATCTTGGCTTGGGTCTCAGCGCTCATCCCAGTACCGTTGTCCGCCACGCTGATATACACATTAGCGCCGTCTTCGGTGCTAGTAATGTGTAATGTAGGGTGCTGAGTTTGCCCCATCGCTTGTGCTGCGTTATTAAATAGATTTAGCAGCACTTGGTTAATCTGGGATGGGTTACAACTAACCGGTTCGATAGCAGTTAACTCAGTTATCACCTCTAAATGCTTGATATTGTTACGGGCAATGACTAGGGAGTTTTTGATACAGTCGTTGATATCGACGGCTTTGATTTTGGCTTGGTCGATGCGAGAAAAATCACGTAAATTGACGACCAATTCTGAGATTTGACTAACCCCAAATTTGGCATCATCCACCAATCCATGCAAATCATCACTCACCGCATCGGCGACCAATTCATCACTGCAAGCAATGGTTTGTTCAATCGTTTGATTGATGGTTGCTGTATCAGTCGGCGACGCTTGCATCAGCTGTTTGAGCTGCTGGGTATGGTCAATCAATTCGTCATAACGTACGATATTTTCATCAATCAACTCTAAGTTACTACCCACATAGCCCAATGGCGTGTTCACTTCATGGGCAACACCTGCGACCATTTGACCGATGGTTGCCATTTTCTCTGATTGTACTAACTGCACTTGAGAGGCTTTTAAATCTTTTAATGCTTGGTGTAAGTTTTCGGTACGCTCTGCCACTTGCTGCTCTAAGCGTTCATTGACTTGTGCTAATGCGCCTTCGTTCTCGACCACCCGATCAACCAGCTGGTTCATCGAGTCAGTAATCACGCCAATTTCTTGAATGTTTGCCGGTGGCAATTTGTGCTCACGCAGTGACAGATATTTTTTTTGTGCAATCAACTGACCGATTTCACGGACGTTACGAGCGACTTGGTGCAGCGGTACCGCCAAAATACGGTGGAAAATATAACCACTTAATAGCAGTACCGGTAAGAAACCCAATAACATATACCATTGCAGCTGTTTACCTAACTGATTGGCAAATAACATCAGTTCTTGATTGGGTTTGACGATGACCATTTTCCAATTGGTCATCGGCATGGCAAAAATAAACGCTGTGGAAGGGGTTTTGAGCAATAAATCGTTGTCTAAGCTGACTTGTTCGACAAAATGGGTAGCATTGAGATTTTCATTTTGCCCGCTTTGGGTCATTAGCATGGCTGAAATGATGCGTGCTTCTGAGGGAGAGATTTTTTGTAGGTTGGTACTACTCACTAGCGTATTGGTCGTAAAATCAAATTTACCACCATCTAGTTTTTGCGCTTGTTTGATGATGTTGTCATTGATGTTGTCTAAGCTTTTGGCAATGGGGGCAAAATCAGGGTTTTTCTTGGCAAAACTATTGACATCAATCATCTCGCCTTGCGGGTTACTAGCAGTCACTTGTTTGACTTGGGCTTCATTGGGGAAGGTCAAAAAGTTGTTGTTCATGTCGACCAAAAACACATAACCGCCTGTTTTGCGTTGCCATTCTTTGACCATCGACTGCATACGCCCGAGCAGCACATCAAAACTCACCACCCCTTCAAAGCCATTGTTTTGGGCATTGAAAATCGCTTTGGCACAGGTCATGACGGGTTGTTTGGTGGTCGGGTGAATATAAGCACGGCTCCACACACAGTGATCATGATTGGCATATACGGCGGGCACATACCACCAATCACGGTAATAGGGCATGGCAAGCTGTGGTTGGGTTTTTTGGTCGGCCACCCGGTTTGCGGTAAGTTTGGCTGGTGCTTGATAGCCAGGATTGATGGTTTGATATTGACTGGCAGACTGCATGACACCCTGCATATCGCGTTGCCAAACAAACGCGGCTTCATCGACGTTAGGTTTGTACATCAAGGGGTCGTACCACACACCGCCACCGACAATGCCTTTATCCATATTTGCCATTAAATTACCAACACTGGTGTTGATGATATCGGCATTCTTGGGCAAACTGCCGGTCATACGGCTCGCTGTCACTGCCATGCCATCAATTTGACTCACACGCGACAAAATACCATTCACCGCCTCATTGCCAGTTTCAATGATAGTCTGAGAGGTCAGTTTGGCGACGTTAGGCTTGGCTTGTTGGTCAATAATCCAATACACCATCGCCAAAAACACCAAAAAAACGAGCAATAATACGCATAGCAAACGTGTGGTAAGGTTGGAAAAATTCATCATTGTCACTTATCTGTTGGCAAATTGATTGGCTAATTAAATGACCTATTGCATCGCTTAGCCCCAAGTAAAAAAGCTTACAAACTCTAACAGCAGCCGTTAACGCAAAATAAAAACGATGGTTTATATCAATTTCCCAAATTGCGTCATCCTATTGAGAAAATCGATAAACCATCGTCCGTCGGTGACGGTAGTGTAGTCAGGTTATATGACAAAATGATGAATTATACCGATGAAAGGTAATGGGGCAATCCATAGCAATTTTTAAATCACATTTGGCTAAATTATTAAACTTAAGTTGTATAAAAAGTAGGATGAAATGCAGAAAATGTTACGAATTCATTGTGTGATAGGATGATGTGATAGGGAGGACATGAAAAAAGCCCTGAATGCTGTTGAGCGCTTTTCCATGGCTAATAGTTAATGGTGAATGGTTACCGTGTAAACTAACGCTACATTAATGAGATGCTTTATCGTGCTCTGTCAAACGATTAGCTGCTTTATTTATAGCCACTCGTGGTATGGATTAATTCGTGCAATCCTTTATTAGATAGCGCAATAAATGGCTCACTGGGCTTAATGCGGCTTTCCATTTGAAACAATTGGTTATTCATATTGGTATCCAAATATTTACTAGAGTAACGGTTTTAAAAATGCCCATCGCTTTGCGATAACATCGGCCAAATAAAGCTAAAGCGTTCCTGCCCAGGTGTGCCATATAGACCAATGTTAATGCCCCCTCTAGCGCCAATTCACCGACTGACTAGTTTTGGCAAGTGGGTTAGGGGCATTGGGGTATCACTGGTTATAAAAGCTAAAACTTGCGCAGACTGTGCAACAGCGGATGATGGATTGCCAACTTGAGCAGGCGTATTAGAGACTAAGCGCTAGTGTTAATGTATTGTCTGTCGCTGATTGAGAAGCGTCAATGCAATCAGCGGTGATTTTAGCGGCAGCGGATGGCATATTGTCAACAGGTATACCAGAAAAAAACGGCAATTGTGAAAACAACCACTCGCTCAATGGCGCTAAATCTTTGATGGGTAACACCAATAAATCTTGCGATAAATAGCCGCTTTCCGTCTCACTACGAGCGGTATAAATAGTTGCCGTATTGTGTTTGCTACTAATTAACTTTTGAACACTTTCAGCATGACGCAAATCATGATTGACCATGAATAAATCAATTTGCTGATTGTTCGCTGATACCCATTCAAGGTCTGCTTCGAGTCTAAGCAAGAGGCGTAGATAGCCTTTTAGCATCACTTGGTCGCCAGGCTTGATACCAACCAAAGCAATCCGCATCACTTTTTTTAGACGATCTGAGGCAGACGTGACATTCATTGAGTAAACTCTCCAACAGCTAGCGAATTAATCTTTTACACGACTAATACGCCATCAAGCATCCCTGCAATAAATTATCGTAACCCTTGGTGAAATGGGTACGTTAAGTAGCTATTATTATTGCAATTTTTGATGAGAGTAGCAAATAGATGTCGTCTAAAACTAGCGGACTATCTAGCGGGCTATAAAGTTGAGATTTTAGCAACATTCCTATGATTAAGGTAGGTTACATATCTATTATTTATGCCTTTCATACCAATTCTGACAGGACAAAAAAAACAATATAAAACTAAAAATCGGTTTTATCCTTAGATTAATGTTATTTAGGCGCAAAAAATTGGTTTAACGACAATTTTTAGTAGGCGCGGTGACTTTCACAGTGACTTGTACATTTGCCAGTGCAAATAGCGATTGCACTTGCTTTTGGGCATTATCATTGGCAGTTTGTAAAATGCCAGAGCGGCAAGCGGATGTCAGCACTTGGTTTTTGCCAGCCACTTGCGCTTGGTTAAATATTTGCGGGTCGGCTTGCACCATGCCAAATACCCCTGTTTGAATATCATACACTTCAATGTTATCTAAATAACTATCCAAAATCTGCGCAGCGGGCAAGGTGATACTGACATGGCTACCATCTGGGGTCACTTGTACATCAGTGGGTTTTAATTGATTTAAGTCAATCCCCGCGGTCACCCGCCCATGAGCGACAAAAAGCCCCTTTTGTTGATCTTGCCACAGAGCGTACCAATTGCCTTCTTTTTGGCTGGTGATAACGGTATCGACATTATATGCCACGGTTTGTAGTCGATTGAGGCTTTGAATCTTAGTGACCACCCCTTCACGGGTTAATACCTCAACTTTTTTAGGCACATTTGCTTGTTGCCACTGCAAAAATAACCAACCTGCCACCGCAATCACAGCCAGTAAAAATAAACTCACCCAAAAAGAAACAGGCTTTTTGTTGCCCGATGCGGGCGGTTCTGGCAAGTTCGTAGTCGGTTTTGCCTGAGACGATGGCGTGGAAGATGAAGTGGGGAGTTGGGTCATGTATCCATTCCTAATCGTTTATTTAATAGTGGATACTATTTTGTATGGTTATGACTTGCTATAATTTCAATGTAGCTAGTTTAAATAGCCAATGGGTAGGACCAAATTGTCATAATTATTGTCATAATTTCCAAAAATGCTAAAACCAAAAATGCTAAGTCCAAAAATACGGCATCGACTTGGCAAAAATTAAAAAAACTATTGCACCACCCAGTGGCATAAAATAAGATAATCGGTTTAACAAATAGTCTATCCATTCTCGTTTTTCTTATTTCAAGCCGTACAAACAAGGTGTGCCATGCGAGCCAGTCAATTTACTTTTGCAACGTTAAAAGAAACCCCAAGTGATGCCGATATCATCTCTAGTCAATTAATGCTCCGTGCAGGGATGATTCGTAAATCTGCGTCGGGTCTCTACACGTGGCTACCGATGGGTCTAAAAACCTTACAAAAAGTCAAAAAAATCATCCGTGAAGAGATGGATGCCATCAACTGCCAAGAGCTGCTAATGCCTGTGGTGCAGTCGGCCGAGCTTTGGCAAGAATCAGGTCGCTGGGAAGCCTATGGTCCTGAGCTGCTGCGGTTTAAAGACCGTCACCAACGTGATTTTGTGTTAGGTCCAACGCATGAAGAAGTGATTACCGATATCGCGCGTAACTTGCTAAAAAGCTATAAACAGCTCCCTGTAAGCTACTACCAAGTACAAACCAAATTTCGTGACGAAATTCGCCCACGCTTTGGGGTGATGCGTTCACGTGAATTTATCATGAAAGATGCCTATTCATTTCATATCGACCAGCCCTCACTACAGCGCACCTATGATGATATGTACCGCGCTTATCATAATATCTTTACCCGTCTTGGGTTAGACTTTCGTGCGGTGCAAGCCGATACTGGCTCGATTGGTGGCTTTGCGTCGCATGAGTTTCAAGTCCTAGCTGGCAGTGGTGAAGATGACATTGTATTTTCAGACAGCTCAGCTTATGCAGCCAATATCGAACTGGCTGAGGCAGTCACTTTGGGTGAACGTGCTGCCCCAACGCAGGACAAAGCCGATGTCAGTACTCCCAGTATGCCAACCTGTGAGCAAGTGGCTCAGCATTTAGGTTTGCCATTGTCACAGACGGTCAAAACTTTAATTGTCGAAGGTGAACCTACTGAAGAAGGTAAAGTTCCCTTAGTCGCGTTAGTGTTACGGGGCGATCATACCCTAAATGAAATCAAAGCCGAAAAATTGGCGCAAGTCAAAGCTCCACTCACCATGGCGAGCGAAGAGGCGATGCAAGCAGCTGGGCTGCACAAAGGGTTTATCGGGGTGTTTGATTTGAACATGCCAGTGATTGTAGATCGTGCTGCTGCGGTGTTATCAGATTTTGTTAGCGGTGCCAACAAGCCAGATTTTCATACCACGGGCGTCAACTGGGAGCGTGATGCGACCATCACCGAAATTGCCGATATTCGCAATGTGGTAGAAGGCGACCCAAGCCCAGATGGACAAGGTACTTTACAAATTCGCCGCGGTATCGAAGTCGGTCATATCTTCCAATTAGGTGACAAGTACGCCAAAGCGTTAAACTGTGCGGTGATGGGCGAGCAAGGCAAACCTGTCATTACTATGATGGGCTGTTATGGTATCGGCGTGACCCGTATCGTCGCTGCCGCAATTGAACAAAATCACGATGACAATGGTATCATTTGGAAAACCAGTAGCACAGGTGAGAGCCTTGCGCCATTCACTGTGGCGATTGTGCCGATGATTAAAGGCAAAATGAAAGAGGCTCTAGACCCAGCGAAAGGGGACAAAGCAATGCAACTTGCCGAAGCGCTTTACACTGAGCTAAAAGCCCAAGGTGTTGATGTGCTACTTGATGACCGAGACGAGCGTGCGGGGGTAAAATTCGCCGATCTAGAGCTCGTTGGCATTCCCCATCGTATCGTTATCTCAGAGAAAAATATCAGTGAAACAGGCGAGGTGAAATATGAATATGTCAATCGCCAAGACGGTGAAAAACAGTTGCTCACTGCCGCGCAATTAAACCAACTGTTTAAAGACAATCAATTGATTGGCTAACAGAGCAACTTACCGCTACAAACGATTAGGTTTGATAGATGATTTGAGTCGAACATTTACACGTTTTGTATGGTGTGGAAAAACTGACAGTGCTAAGATGGGCTGTCAGTTTTTTCTGTTTATCGCTTCATTAAATAGAGTAAGGAAAGTCATGCAATACAAACAACTTACCGCCAGTGTATTTGCCCTGTTGATGGGTGGGGCGATACTGGGACAAAGTTACCAAACCGCCATTGCAGCATCGACGAGCGTCGGACAGATCAATAACGAGCAGCGGCAAGTGACTCGGCAAGTCGCAGCGTTGTTGGATCGTAGTCATTATCTAGATAAAAAAATGGATGCTGCAACGGGCAAGCAAATTTTAGGCGACTACTTTGATGCGCTTGACCCCAATCATAGCGTGTTTTTGCAGTCAGATATTGATGAATTTACCCAAAAATATGGCAATAGTTTTGCCGATTATCTCAAACGCGGTGATTTAAAAGCGGGTTTTGAAATCTATCAGCGTTTTATTGAGCGCTCAAAAGCGTATTACAGCTTTGCCGATAGCTTGTTAAAATCCCCTGTGAGCTTACAGAGCAATGAAACGGTCATTATGAACCGTGAAAAATTGCCACGTTTTAAAACCGTTGCCGAGCAACGCGATTTTTGGCGCAAACAGCTGACCTACCAGCTGATTGGTATGACCATCAATCAAGATGAAGACAAAAACAAAGACAAGTTTTTGCAAGAAAATGCCGATAAATACAACGCCAGTGATTTAGTCAAAAACGAAACACGCTCACCAAGCCAAGTGCTGGCCCAGCGTTTAAAGCGCCAATATGCGCAGCTACAGCGTATCGATAGCGACCAAATCGTTGAAACCCTGTTAAATGCAGCGATGGCAGCCTATGACCCGCACAGTAATTATTTTGCCCCCGTGCAAGCCAATGAGATGCAAATCCAATCGACGCTTGAATTGGTCGGTATCGGCGTTTCTATTCAGCCCGATCGCAAAAATCCTGATTATACCCGTATTATCAGCTTAGTTGATGGCGGGCCTGCCGCTCGTTCGGGTCAAATCAAACCCAATGACTTAATCATCGGCGTATCGACTGAAGATAAAGGCATGGTCGATACTGTCGGTTATTCGACACGTGAAGTGGTGAACCTCATTCGCGGTAAAAAAGGTTCATCCGTCACCGTGCGTGTCAAAGCGCCTAATACCCCAGACAGTAGCGCGCGTAATGTCACCCTCATACGTGATGTGATTCAGCAAGAAGAATCGGGCGTCAATCATCGGGTAATTAGTGTCAAAGATAAAAACGGACAAGCCAAAAAAATCGGTGTGCTAGAAATCCCAAGTTTTTATCTCAACTATAAAGCCCGTCGTGCGGGAGAAGATTATCGTAGTGTCAGCATTGATACGGAAAACGCGTTAAAAGCCTTAAACCAGCAAAATATCGATGGCTTGGTGGTAGACCTGCGTGATGACCCTGGTGGCTCACTCGATGAAGTCGCCAAAATGATTGGCTTGTTCGTCAAGTCAGGTCCGCTGGTACAGATTCGTGATAACCGCGGCAATATCCAAGTGTATGAAGACGAAGACAAAGGTAAGCAGCTGTATACAGGCCCGATGACTGTACTCATTAACCAAGGCTCGGCGTCAGCCAGCGAGATTTTTGCAGCAGCGATTCAAGATTATGGTCGCGGTCTGATTGTCGGCAGCACGACCACAGGTAAAGGCTCAGCACAAATTCAGCTTGATAACCTTGCCTTAGGATCAGCAACCTTAACCCAGCGTAAGTTCTACCGTATCACTGGCGGCAGTACCCAAAATAAAGGCGTGGTGCCCGATGTGCGCTTAGTCAATATCTATGAAGGCATGGAATTTGGTGAACGTAGCATGAAAAACCCACTGGCATGGGATACGATTCGTGCCGCCCCGTACCAACCTGCGGGCAACTATTCCCGTGAGACCTTGCAATCGCTCAATACCTTGTCACAGCAGCGTCAAGCAGCCAATGCCCAGTTTGCTTATCTAAGCCAACTCAACAGAATCCGTAATGAGGAAGATGATAAGAAACCTGTCAAATTGGACATCAATGACCGCCGTACTTTCCGCAAAAACATTGAGGCGAAAACCTTGGCAGCAGAAAATGCGAGACGCCAAGCCAATGGGGAAAGCCCTTATAGCACGTGGACAGCGTACCAAGCTGCGCAAGATGCAGAGTTAGAAGCCCGTAGCCATATGAAACAAGCCGAACGTCCAAAGCTGCCCGAAAGTGAAGCTTTTGTCATTGAAGCGGCTAATGTGATGCTTGATGCACAGACAGCCAACACCCAGCGCCCTTAATGCCAAAATGCGTGTAAGCAAAAGCTTACATGCATTGACGTTTGTACCACTGTTACTGAATATTAAATTTTGTAATAATACATTCAACGGCACAAGGATGGTTCTCAAGGATTGAGATAGGGACAGAATTGCCAATAAAGGAATGGTTTATCGTAGTATTAAGGAATGATGCTTGATAAACAGGTGGAGTGAGACTTAGGATGAGTCAAGAAATTCACTACCGGTTAGTAAGGATCTTAAGGATGAGGTCAGTGATGCTAGGATAGCAGGTAAAAAAGCCATATCAGAGGATATGGCTTTTTTACTTTGGAGGGAGTGTTAGTCTAGTTTAGACTAAAAGCGATAGTCGTGACGAGTTGACCAATCGTCGATTTCTTTTTCTACAACGTCTTGGGTACGACCATAACGCTCTTGAATTTTACCTGATAGCTTTTGGCGGCTACCTGCGACTTGGGTGATTTCATCATCAGTTAAGTCACCCCAAGTTTCTTTCACAGCGCCTTTAACTTGTTCCCATTGACCTTTAATTGTATTCTCATTCATGAGTAGTATCCTTTTTTGTAATTAGTTAGATTATTTATCATTAAAAATATATACCCAATGATAAATCGTTATTGCTTATTCGTTATTGGCTATTGGGTATATGACTAGTATGCCAAAATCTAGCGCACAGTATGTGGTAGAAACTATAGTAAAGCATCAAAAAACGTAACAAAATCAATGATTTTGTAAATAACCTCAAGCGTTTCTTACACCCCGTAAAATTATTTCATAGAGTAAAATTTTGCACAAAAAAAGAAGGCTATAATCATAGCCTTCGATTTAATTTTCGCTAATGACTTAGTGGTGATGACCGCCTGCACCGTGTACATGGCCATGTTGCAACTCTTCATCTGATGCGTCACGAATGCTTGCCACTTCCACATCAAAATGAAGTTTTTTGCCTGCTAAAGGATGGTTAGCATCAACAATCACTTTGTCATCTTGTACATCTTTCACAGTGACTAACATCACATGACCGTCTTCAGTTTGTGATTGGAACTGCATACCTGGTTGGATATCTTCCACACCTTGGAAGTTTTCGCGTGGGACTTCTTGTACCGCCGCATCATCAAATTCGCCATAGGCGTCTGCAGGTTCAATGCTTGCAGTGAATTTATCACCCACTGATTTGCCCGCCAATTGTGACTCAAGACCTGGAATAATGTTTTGGTAGCCATGTAAGTACGCTAAAGGTTGACCTTCTGGTGATTGGTCAATGACGTTACCTTCGTCGTCTTTTAAGGTGTAGTGAAAATGTACAACGTTGTTATTATTGATAGTAGACATCGCTAAAATTCCTTATGAATCAATGAATGGATGGGCAAATCGCTTTTTTGGCACAATAAATTAAAAATTGCTAG